>RDXT01000831.1 GCA_004292985.1 Bacteroidota bacterium | reverse complement strand
TGCCTCCGAACTGCGCTACCGCGTGGTGGCCGATGGTCAGCATAGTGAATGGTTCTGGGCGCGGGAATTTGAAGATGCCTATCGGTTTTTGTTCCGCACAGCGGGCACAAATGCCCTCGATCCGTTAAGTCCGCTTTCGCAGGTATCCGTATATCCCAACCCGGCCCTGGACCGTGTTACGGTCGAAACCCCCATCGCAGTGACCCTCACCCTGCTCGATGTTTCAGGCCGGGAAGTATTTACCCGCAAAGTTGCGCCGGGAAAACAGGCCCTCGAATTACCCCTGCTCACACGGGGCGTATATCTGCTCCGGATGGAGTCAGGATCAGCCATCAGGACCCAGCGTATCGTCAAAGAGTAAAGGCATCAGCCGGGTTTCTTCGCCATGTCGTCAGGCGTAGAAATCGTTTTCTGTATGCTCTCACCGATTATTTCGTATCTTCGGCTTATAAGGACTAATTACTACCTTTATGAGAACGAATACGACACGTATCGCCACAGCCATTGCGCTGATAGCCAGCCTTCAGACCCTCCAGGCGCAGACACCTGCATGGACGCGCGACAGCCAGGACCCCAAAGCCACCGAAGTGTGGGAGCCGGTTCCAGCCAAAGTTACCACCACGACCTACGGAGTCGCTCCTTCGGATGCCATCGTGCTGTTTGACGGCAAAGACCTCTCCCAATGGCAGGGTGAAGCGGGCGGAGACGCCAAATGGGAAGTGAAAGACGGTGTAATGACCGTGGCCAAAGGGGGCGGCATCAAAACCAAGCAGAGCTTCGGAAGCTGCCAGATTCACATCGAGTGGCGCTCGCCTGCGGTGGTCGAAAGCGAAGGCCAGGGACGCGGCAACAGCGGTATCTTTATCATGGGCCAGTACGAACTTCAGGTACTCGATTCCTACGAAAGCCGCACCTACTCCAATGGCCAGGCAGGCAGTTTTTACAAGCAGCATGCGCCTCTGGTAAATGCCACCAAAAAGCCGGGCGAATGGCAGACCTACGACATTATTTTTAATGCGCCTGTATTCGACGAAAAAGGCAAACTCCAGCGCCCCGCTACGGCCACCGTTTTCCACAATGGCGTATTGGTGCAAAATAACGTAACCCTCCTCGGTGGCACCCAGTACAAAGGCCTGCCCGTGTATGTGGCACATGGAAAAATGCCCCTCGGCCTCCAGGACCACGGCAATCCCGTCAGCTACCGCAACATCTGGATCCGCGAACTCTGAGCCGGTACATCATTCGCTTACTATATGTCTCACATGAAACAGCTATGTATCGGCCTGTTCCTGTTTGCCCTGCTGCTCTCAGCGCAGGCCCAGGAAAGCTACCGCATCATCGAAGGCACTTCCTGCTATATTGATGGCACCTCCACCCTCAGCGACTGGATCGTAACCGTAAAGCAGATCGAAGGCGAGGTCTCTCTCAGCAAAGACTTTGCCCAGAAAGGCCTGCCCAAACCGGGAGCGCTCATTCCGAAGGTACTGATCCGCATGGTCGTCAAAAGCATGGACGGTGGCCGGGGCGCAGTGATGAATGACAAAATTCTCGGCGCATTTAACGAGCCAGCCAATCCCTATGTGGTATTTGAAATGACCGAAGGCAAAATCACCAACATCAAGGACGAGGCCGCTGGCACCTTTAATGTGCACCTCAAAGGCAAAATCAGCATGGCGGGCCAGTCCCGCGTGGTGGAAATGGACATCGAAGGCAAGCGGGTCTCGCCGGGAGTCTATTCTTTTGCTGCGACCTATCCGGTGAAAATGACAGACTACGGCATCACACCTCCCTCGGCCATGTTCGGGCAAATTGAATCGGGCGATGAGGTGAAAGTGCGCTTTAATATTACCGTAAGCAAATGAGCGGAATGCCAGCACATATAAAATCAGGACTTCTGTGCCTGCTTCTGGGTGGGCTTATCCATCTGCCTGCCTCGGCGCAGACCGCTGAGAAAAGCTATACGGAGTCCATTCCGGGCACTGCCGTACGCTTCGACATGGTGTTTGTACCCGCAGGGAAAGTCAGTATCGGTACGCCCGATTCGGAAGAAGGCCACGAGGCAGACGAAAGCCCTCAGCGGCAGGTCGCGCTCGACTCTTTCTGGATGGGTCGTTTCGAAGTGACCTATGACATGTACGATATTTTTCGCGACAAGAAAAAGGACAACGACACCACCCGCCGTGCGCAGACACCCTTTAAAGCCGATGCCGTAACACGCCCCAGCCCACCCTACGAAGACCCAACCTTCGGCATGGGCACCTATGGCTACCCGGCAGTGAGCATGACCCAGTATGCGGCCCTCCGCTTCTGCAAATGGCTCTGGGAAAAAACAGGTCAGTTTTACCGCCTGCCCACAGAGGCCGAGTGGGAATATGCCTGCCGCGCCGGATCGCAGAGCGCCTACTCCTTTGGCGACAATGTCGCTGATCTCGGCACCTATGCCTGGTACTACGACAACAGCAACAGCGCCTACCACAAGGTCGGAACGAAAAAACCCAATGCCTGGGGCCTCTACGACATGCATGGGAATGTGGCTGAATGGACCCTCGACCAGTACCAGGCTGATTTTCTGGCCAAACTCGGCGATTCGCTGAATGTGAATCCCTGGCAAAAGCCGGTAAAACTCCATCCGCGGACGGTGCGCGGCGGCTCCTGGGACGACGATGCCGAAGAACTGCGTTCGGGTAACCGGATTCAGTCCAGCATGGAGTGGAAACGCCGTGACCCACAGTTGCCCAAGAGCTTCTGGTGGAACACGGACTCTCCTTTTGTGGGTTTCCGCCTGGTGCGCCCGGCCCGGCCCATGAGCGACGAAGAGGTGAGAAACTTCTGGAAAGCGGCACTCGACGAGTAATCCGCACAAAAAATGCACGTTTTGGGACCTACTAATACTCCTTTTTTATGCAAAAAAAACACTATCTCAGCCGCCGCGACTTTGTCAAAACCTCGGCGATGCTTGCAGGTGGTCTGGCGCTGACCCAGTTGCCCATCGAGGCAAGCGCCCATGTTTCGGGAGCTGATACGATCCGTGTCGGCCTGATCGGATGCGGAGGCCGGGGATCGGGGGCTGCCCTCCAGGCCCTGAGCACAAAGCAGAATGTGAAACTGGTCGCTATGGCCGATGCATTCCGCAACCGCATAGACGACAGCTACAAAAACCTCACTAACCCCGACAACAACGAGTGGTCAGGCACAGGTAAAATCACCGACCGCATCGATGTGCCCGAAGAGCGCAAATTTGTGGGCTTCGATGCCTATGAAAAGGTGCTGCCCCTGGTAGATGTGGTTATTCTGGCTACGCCTCCCGGTTTCCGCCCCACGCATTTTGAGGCGGCCATCAAAGCAGGCAAGCACGTATTTATGGAAAAACCCGTGGCCGTGGATGCCCCCGGTGTCCGTAAAGTGCTCGAAGCAGCGGAAATGGCCAAGCAGAAAAAACTCAATGTGGTCGTAGGCCTCCAGCGCCACTACCAGTCGGTGTACCGCGAGTGGGTCAAGCGCCTTCAGGAAGGAGCCATCGGCGACATTCACACCTCCCATGTCTATTGGAATGACGAAGGGGTCTGGGTAAATGAGCGCCAGAAAAACCAGACCGAAATGGAATACCAGATGCGCAACTGGTACTATTTCAACTGGCTCTGCGGTGACCACATCAACGAGCAGCATATCCACAACCTCGACGTATCCAACTGGGTAAAAGGTGCTTATCCGGTGCGCGCGCACGGGATGGGAGGCCGCCAGGTGCGCAACGGCAAGGAATTTGGCGAGATTTTCGACCACCACTTTGTGGAGTACGAATATGCCGACGGCAGCCGCATGTTCAGCCAGTGCCGCCACATCAAGGGCTGCATGAAGCGTGTGAGCGAGTCTTTCCAGGGCACTTCCGGCTCAGCCCCCCAGCCCGGCCTGATCAAAACGGCCAAAGGCTATACCCAGTGGGAGCACCGGGGCAAAAACGACCCCAACCCCTACCAGGTCGAGCACGACGAGCTATTTGATGCCATCGAAAAAGGCGAATACCGCTTCTGGGATGCTGAAAATGGCGCAAAAAGCACCATGACCGCCGTGATGGGCCGCATGGCTACCTACTCCGGTCAGCTGATCGAGTGGGACAAGGCCCTGGCCTCCGACATCAACCTCATGCCGCCGAAGCTGAGCTGGGATGCGATGCCGCTGGTATTGCCCGACAAAAACGGATTTTACCCGGTCGCCATTCCCGGAGTCACCAAAGCTGTCTGATGAACATACCTCTTCCCCGGCTTCTCTTCCTGAAGGGAGCCGGGGTTTTCCTTTCCCTGCTGCCCCTCCTGCTCGGCGCGCAGACCCCGGTCCGCATGGAGTTTTCCCATCCGCAGATGGGCACGATGTTCAGCATCGTACTCTACACCGCCGATGAAGAAACGGGCCGCAAAGCAGCCGAAGCCGCATTTGCCCGCATTGACAGCCTCAATGCGCATCTGAGCGACTACCTCCCCGAAAGCGAACTCAACCGCCTCTGTGCGCTCTCCGGCAACGGGCAAAAGGTACTTGTATCCGAAGACCTCTGGCGGGTGATGGCCCGTGCCCAGTTGTTTTCACGCCTGAGCCAGGGCGCTTTTGATGTGAGCGTAGGACCGCTGACACGGCTCTGGCGCAGGGCCATCCGCCGCCAGGAAATGCCTGACCCTCAGCAGATTACCGAAGCACGCGCCCGCGTAGGCTGGCAGCATATCCGTATGTACCCCAGCGAAGGCAGCATGAAACTGATGCTAAAAGAGATGCAGCTCGACCTGGGTGGCATCGGCCAGGGTTTTGCGGCGGATGAAGCGCTGAAAGTGATCGAATCCTTCGGCATCAGCCAGGCGCTGGTGGACGGAGGCGGAGACCTCATGCTGGGCGATCCGCCGCCGGGCAAAAAAGGTTGGGAAGTTTCGCTGCCGGGCATCGATGATGCCGGCGCACCCGCAGACACGACCCTGATCCTTTCCCGCTGCGGACTCTCTACCGCAGGCGACACCTACCGCTTCCTGGAGTCGGGCGGCATCCGCTATTCGCACACGCTTAATCCTCTCACAGGCATGGGCATGACCGACCGCCGGATGGTGACCGTGATTGCCCCCACCTGCACCGATGCCGATGCCCTCGATACCGCCCTCAGCGTTATGGATCCCGAAGACGGATTCCAGTTGCTGAGCCTTTTTGACGGAAAAAACAGCCGCTACGCCGCCCGCATTGTATATAAAGCAGGCGCAGAATACCTGAAACTACACTCCGACCGCTGGTTTTAATGTTTCACCCTATTTACGACTACCTATGGACCGCAGAAATTTTATCAGAAACAGTGTCGCCGGAGCCGCAGTTGCAGGCTTTGGGCTGGGAACCGTGGAAGCTGCAACCATTTCAGCCGCCGCGCCTTTTAAGCTGGCCTATGCTCCTCACTTCGGCATGTTTGAAAACGCCGCCGGGAAAGACGAGATCGCCCAGTTGAAATTTATGGCTGAGCAGGGCTTCACAGCGCTGGAAGACAATGGCATGCGCGACCGCCCTGTGGCTTTACAGGAAAAAATTGCTGCCGAAATGACCCGCCTGGGCATCCGGATGGGGGTTTTTGTGGTCAATGGCGATACGGCATGGAAACCTTCACTCACCACCGGAGACAAGGCCCTGACCGAGGAGTTTCTCAAAGCCTGCCGCAATTCGGTGGAAGTCGCCAAACGGGTAAATGCCAAATGGATGACTGTGGTGCCGGGATTTTACACCCGCAGCCTCAGCCTCGATATGCAGACCGCCCATGTGATTGACAACCTGCGCCGCGCCTGCGAAATTTTCGAGCCGCATGGACTCGTGATGGTGCTGGAGCCGCTGAGCGATACGCCTGAGCTGTTTTTGCGCTATTCTGAGCAGACCTATATGATTTGCAAGGCCGTAAACAGTCCTTCCTGCAAGATTCTCTACGATATCTACCACATGCAGCGCAACGAGGGCCACCTGATCCCCCGCATTGACTCCTGCTGGGACGAAATTGCCTATATCCAGATTGGCGACAATCCCGGACGCAAGGAGCCGACCACCGGAGAGATCAACTACAAAAACATTTTCAAGCACATCCACGGCAAAGGCTTCACGGGCGTGCTGGGCATGGAGCATGGCAATTCACTACCCGGCAAAGAGGGTGATCTGGCCGTCATCAAAGCCTACCGCGAAAGTGACAGCTTCTGAGAGCGGGCGTTAAAAGCCGTAAATCAGACCGAGGCCAAAATTGCCCAGTTTAAAATCGAGCGGTGTGGCCAGGTTGTTGTCTATGTTTTTGCTCACCAGGTACCCTGAGGTCTGGGCGAGGCCCGCATGGATACGCGCAGTGATAAAATTGCCCCGCGTCATGAGGTTCAGTTCTGCAACAGCCGAAGGCACCACATAGGAGGCGATGCGGCGGAAGTTGTTGTCAATTTGCTGGGAGAAAAACAGGTAATTGCCTCCGATGCCCAGGCCCAGGCCGACAGGCTGCTGGTTGTAGGGGGTGGAGCCTGCGCCGATGCGGCCCATCGCGAAGACCGGAATCTGGGCGCTGTAGTTAAACTTGGCCTGAAGAAACCCTTGATTATCAATGATCTGGGTTACATTAAATCCAAGCTGCACACTGGGGTCTATGCCCACGCTGGCCACATCGTTTTTGTGGGCGAGCACCACATAGGAGCCGATGTGGAAGTTGTAAAAATCTTCCAGCAACTGGTTGGAAGCGCCCACGGTATTGGCACGGGCTGTAGCCAGCTCGTACATAAATCCCATGTGGGGAACGAGGCGGTTGGCCAGTTGGGCATACGCTCCTGAAGCGCTGAGGGCCAGAAGCAGTATCTGAAGGGAAATTCGGCGCAGCATATCGTTTTGGTTGAATCTTTTGCTAAATAAAACGAATTTTCAGCAAGGGAGTTGCAAATGTAGTTACAGACTTATCAAATGTGCATATTTTCAGCCAATGTATGAATAGCCCGCCCTTTACCATCCGGACCCACCTTCCTCTGACACTGGCAGCGGGGCATCTTCCCACCTGCCGTCTGCTGCTGTACCTCCAACCGGACAGGGTATATTACCTGTTGCAGTCGCCGCGCGAAGAGCTGGCCGCCTGCCGCGAGTTTCACAACAGCAGCCAGATCAGTCCGGAGCTGTTTTTGCGCTTTGTATTTGAAAAGGAGCAATTGCTGTGCGGCACTTTTCTGGAGACGCGGGTATTTGTGTCCACTCCGCTGGTGTCGCTGATACCCGATACCTACCGCGATCCGGAGCAGCACCTGCGCCTGTCGCGGCTTTTGCTCGACGACACGGCCCTGCCCGAGGAAGTATTCACGCGCCGCATTCCGGGCGAAGAAGCCCAGGCGCTGTTTATGGCATCACCATCGCTGCTGCATCTGCTCAAGCACTACCTGCGCTCCTACACCTTGTCACATGTCTGCATCCCGGTACTTCAGATGGCCCGCCAGCTGGGCCGGACAAACCGCTCTCTGCTGATGCTCCACCTTACCGACGAGGCACTGCTGGCCGTGGCCCTGCGCGAGGGGCAGATCCGGCTTTGCAGCGCCTATACCTGCCGCTCGGTGGCCGATCAATTATATTTTGTCCAGATGGCCCGCAAAATCAGCCTGATGGAAGATATTCTCGCGCCTCTGTTTATCTGCGGCGAATCCGGCAACGACCCGCTGTCCGGAGAGATCGCCACGGCCTTTCCCGGCCTTCAGCTTCCCGAATATTTGTCCCGCTCCACCGGCGCGGACCTGTCTGCGGCTCCTTACTGGAAGTATGCTTTTCTCACCGAATCGTCTTCCGGCACCTCCACAACTCATTGAGTATCATGCGAATCATTGGTGGTAAATATGGCGGAAGGGTGATCGTACCCCCCAAAGGGCTTCCGGTGCGACCCACAACAGACCGCGCCCGCGAGGCGCTCTTTAATGTTTTAAACAACCGGATAGACTGGGAAGAGCTCCGTGCCCTGGACCTGTTTGCCGGGACAGGCATGGTCAGTTTTGAGATATGGAGCCGGGGGGCCGCTTCGGTCATATCAGTGGACCAGGACCGCCGCTGTGTGGCGGCTATTCGCCAGGGCCTCACGCTGCTGGGCATCGGCGGCGAGGTAGTGCAGGCGGATGCCTTTGCCTATGCGGAGCGTGTGCAGGGTCCGTTTGGCCTTATTTTTATGGATCCTCCCTATGCGATTGCCGGGCAGGAGCAACTCATCAGCCGCCTGCTGGAGCGCGATCTGCTTACTGAAGACGGTCTCCTGGTCGCCGAGCACAGTACTAACCGCAAAATGTCGCATGTGCCCGGCTATACCGAAACGCGGGTATATGGCGACTCTTCCCTGAGTTTTTTCGTTAAGCTATAAGAATCTGAGTGTTTGGTGTATTTTTGCAGAATAAGGTAGTATTATGCTTCGGAAACTTACCCTGTGTTTTCTTTTTTCTCTCTCATTATCAATGGTTTACGCGCAAAGTGGACAGGTGCGCGGGACCGTGGTAAATGCTGACGGCGAGCCGCTCTCCGGCGCTGCGGTGTATATTCCCCAACTGAAACTGGGTGCCTATACCAATGAGCAGGGTATTTATAGTATTCCGCGTATCCCGGCGGGGACCTGGGATCTGGTGGCTACCTATTTTGGCTTCGACAGCCTGCATAAAGAGGTGGTGGTCGAGTTTGGCTCGGTCAAAACGGTCGGCTTTGCCCTGAAAGAGCAGGCCATTTCCATGAACGAAGTGGAGATTCTGGGTCAAAAACCCACCGGAGTGATTCAAAAAACAGAAGTAGATATAGGGGTAACCTCCGTTACGCCGATGGAAATCAACCTGATGCCCTCTCTGGGTGCGCCCGACCTTGCGCAGTACCTCCAGGTGCTTCCGGGTGTCGTGTTTACCGGAGACCAGGGCGGTCAGTTGTACATCCGGGGGGGAACGCCCATTATGAATATGGTGCTGCTCGATGACATGATCATTTACAGCCCCTTTCACTCCATCGGTCTGTTCAGCGTATTCGATCCGGACTATATCCGCTCGGTGGATGTGTATTCGGCAGCCTTTCCCGGTCAATATGGCGGGCGTGTATCCTCGGTGATAGACATCCGTACCCGCAACGGCAGTTTCAGCAAGTTCAAAACCAAGCTTAACGTAAACCCCTTCACTGCCGCAGCGATGGTCGAGGGGCCGCTTATCCGGGGTAAAAACGGGGGCGGGCTGAGTTTCCTGGTCTCCGCGCGCAACAACTACATTGACAAAACCGCGCAGACCGTTTATCCTTATATCAACAATGGCGAGGGCCTTCCCTATAATTTCCTCGACCTGTATGGCAAAGTTACCGCCTCCGACGGGGTCAATTATGCCAATCTCTTCGGTTTCAGCCAGCGCGACAACGTAAACTATGAGTTTCCTGCCGACATCGGCTGGCAGTCCACGGGTGGCGGCGCCAATTTTCAGTTGCTGCCTTCCGGCTCCGGAGCGATTGTATCAGGTGCATTTGCCTACTCTCAGTACAGCACAGCCTTAGAGAGCGGCTCGGAGACCTACCCCCGCCGCAGTTCCATTGCTGGGTTTAATGGTACCCTGAAGCTGGGCTATATCATCAACTCGATTGATGAATTTTCCTTCGGACTGACCTTTCTCGGCTTCAGCACCGATTATCTCTTTACCAACTCCTTCGGATTGCAGACCCGTCAGCAGGCCAGCAACTCAGAGGCGGTGGTTTATACCCGATACAAAAAAGTATTCCGGGTGAAGCAGGCCAATGGAAAAACCTTTGATCGGGCGGTTATCGAACCCAGCCTTCGCCTGCACTATTATAATAACCAGTCGCAGATTATGGCTGAGCCGCGCCTGCGTGCCAAGCTCAATTTCGATGGACTCAGTTTCAGCCTTGGCACGGGCCTCTACTCTCAGAACCTGATGCCCGCTGTCTCTGACCGCGATGTGGTGAACCTTTTCCAGGGATTTTTGTCCTCTCCCGACGAGCTGGCATACAGCACCAAGCCGCACACCCTTCAGACAGCCTGGCATGGCCTTTTTGGGGTGGAAGCGGAGATTGTGCGCAACCTGACCACTACGGTCGAAGGCTGGTACAAGGGTTTTACCCAGGTTACGACCATCAACCGGGATAAAATATTTGCCGAAGACCCCGACTTTATCACAGAGCTGGGCGCGGCCTATGGCCTGGACCTGATCCTGAAATACCAGACCAAGCAGGTCTATTTTTACGCCAACTACGGTCTGGCCAAAGTTACCCGCACCGACCGTATCCAGACCGACAACCCGCGCACCTATCCGCCTGTGTGGGACCGCCGCCATACCGCCAACCTGGTTGCCGCCTACCGGAAAGGCAATTTCGGCAAGGGCAGTGATGGCCGGATGTTTAAACCCCGCTTTACCGACAGCAAATGGGAGTTTAGCGTGCGCTGGAGCCTCGGTTCGGGATTTCCGTTTACCCAGACGCAGGGGTATTTTGAGAAGCTCGACTTTATCGAAGACGGTGCGCAGACCGATATTTCTACCCAAAACGGGCAGTTGGGGCTGATTTTGTCAGAGGACCTGAATGCGGGCCGCCTGCCCTATTATCACCGCCTCGACCTTTCGGTGGACCGCCGCTGGCTGATCAGCAATCTGGTCCTGATCGAGTTGAGCGGAGGGGTGATTAATACGTACAACCGGGATAATATTTTCTATTTTGACCGGGTGCGCTTTGCGGCGGTATATCAGTTCCCGATTTTGCCGAGCCTGAGTTTGACGATGCGATATTGAGGAGGAGAGGATTGCGTTTCACGCTGAGGTTTGGTGTTCACGCAGAGAAAAGGAGAAGCAAATGCCAAAGGCATGCCCGTGGCAGACGCAGATATGAATTTAATCCTCCGCGTCTCTGCCCCTTTGCGATCTCTGCGTGAAATAAGACCGTTCGGGTCGGAGACCCTCACAAGCGGAAATCGCAGCGCCTCACTCCACCACCACCCGCACATAGGCCTGTCGCCCTGCCGTGCTTAGCCGGAGGAGATAGACACCCGCGCCCAGGCCGCTCATATCTATGTGCAGCTGCCGCTCTTCTGCCGGGAACTGCGCTGCCTGCACATGGCGGCCTACTACATCGGCTATCTGCACTTCGACAGGTGATCCGGGTTGGTCGCGCAGCTCGATGTATAGCACATCACTGACCGGATTGGGATAGAGCGCCATCTCCAGGCCGAGGCGGGGGGCGATCCGGGCTTCAGCCATCGGGGAATAGCTGATGCCGCCATCGAGATCCATTAGCCGCAGGCGGTAGGTATAGGTGATTCCGGGCGTAACCTGCTGATCTACAAAGAAATAGGTCGAAGACTGGGCGCTCTGGCCTTTACCTTCCACAAATCCCAGGGTCTGGAAAGGGCCGCGCTCCTCTTTGCGCTCGACATAAAAACCCTGATTCTGGATTTCGCCAGCCACTTCCCAGGCCACGCGAATGGCATCCTCCTGCGCGGTAGCTGAGACCCCCAGCCACTCTACCGGGAGCGTGGAGCAGGCGGCAGGCGGCACGTCAAATGCCTCTGCTCCATCAGACCTGCTGTTGGCGCTGCCCTGGCTGGCGCTGAGACCGAGGCCTCGTTTGGCAAATGCGCTCCAGATCTGGCAACTGTGCACGCCTCCAAACAAGGCTGTATCCGCATCGAGAATCGCGTCCCGCCCGTTGATGAAGCCGGGGTTACAGGGCTGAAGGCGCATTCCCTCCATCACCAGTTGCATCGCGATGTTGTTGCCGCCCGTGCCGTTCATCAGGTCTGCATCGAAGCCAAAATCAGCGATCAGGTTCCAGGTCATTTCCCAGAGCATATTACACCACAAAAAGCCAATGCCGTGGGGCTGCGAAATGGCCGTCGTATTGGTAATGTCGCCATAGGTGAAGTCATTGACAGCCATGTTGGTGGTATAGGGCGCAGGGCGGATACCAACTCCGGTAACAGGCTGGCTGACGACGTAGGTGCCAATGCCTCTGCTGGTCGTGCTGAGGTCGCTGGCTTTCATGGTCATCATCAGCCCGAAGTAGTCGCTCCAGCCTTCGCCCATCTGCTCGGCATTGGTGAGGCAGTTGACATTGGCTGGGCCACCTGTGAGGCGGTTGGAGATGCCGTGGCCATATTCATGCGCGATGATGCCATTGTCGAAGTCGCCGTCTTTGGCGAAGGCCGGGCCTGAGTTGGAGAGGCTCACATTTACCCCGGCGGCAAGTTGTGCCTTGAGCAGGTTGCAGTTTTCCAGTGAAATCATCACCGAAGGAATGGTAATGCCACCGGTAGCTCCTGACATGGCAAAAGGAGCCGCCCCTGCGACATTGTTGCAGACCACGCAGGCGATGGCTCCTGCATTTTGCATATTCTGAACTTTGTTCACAAAAGCGCAGGTCCCCCGGTCCACGAGGGCAATTTTGCCATTGATCGCAGCAGCGTTTACAGGGGCTGTGCAGCCCAGACTCCCGGGGCCGTCATTTGCCAGTACGAGATCAGCAGTGATGGGCGTGGTGCTGAGGCCGGGACCAAAGCCTGCCTCGACCGCCGTATAGCTTCCCGCAACCGCAACCGGAGAATTGACCGTAAAAAACACATTCGTAGCGCCGGTCCAGAGAAACATCTGCATGCGGGGGCGGGTGCCATCGGCGGGTGTGGAAAAATTGGCATTGTTGGTGCCACTGCCATCCTGCCCGTCGGCCAGCACATAGTCAGCCCCGGCACCGCCATTGCCGTAGTTATTCTGCTGAAAATTGCCGCTCACTTCATCGAAGCCATAGAGATAGGCATAGTCGTGGATGAGGTTATTCCAGTAAAACAGATTGATGAGCGCAGCGCTCTGGTATCCGGCGGGGGCCTGGCTGAGGTTCAGGGGAAGGTCGAAGTCCAGTGTGGCACCACCGTCGGGCGAAAATCCGGTGCCATTGTTACCGTCAGCATCTTCCTGCGCAAGGACATTGTTGCCCCGCGTAATGGTAAACTCAGC
>RDXT01000158.1 GCA_004292985.1 Bacteroidota bacterium | reverse complement strand
ATCAGGGCTTTGCTCAGGCATACAGAGAGGAAGTGTAAGTGTCTTCCCCAATGACACCCCTCTATATTTTTCCGTTATACTGGATTAATATAGAGGGGTGTCATTGGGGAAGACACTTACACTTCCTCTCTGTATGCCTGAGCAAAGCCCTGATTTTCTGTCCATTATCCTGCAACTGATTGCTGGGGTAGTGCTGTTTCTCTACTCTGTGAACCTGCTTTCCGACGCGCTGCGCGAGCTGGCCGGAGATGAAATGCGGCGCATGGTTTCCCGCTTTACCTGGAACACCTTTAGCGGCGTACTGACCGGCACGGTAGCCACCACCATCCTTGACTCTTCTTCTGCGGTCATTATCATGGTCATTTCGATGGTCAATGTGGGCCTGCTGACCAGTCTGGAGTCTTTTGGCGTAGTGCTGGGGGCTAATATTGGTACTACCGTTTCGAGCCAGATTATCGCGCTGAATGTATCGGAATATTCTCCTTTGATCCTGCTGATAGGCTTTATTCTGCATGTAACGGCCAAATCAAACGTTCGCAAACAGGTGGGGCTGATCGTATTTGCCATGGGCCTGCTCTTTTTTGGCCTTTGGGTGATGGATAACTCTATGATGCCCCTGCGGAACTACCCTCCGCTGATCGAACTGATGAAACAACTGGAAACACCGCTGGTAGGCGCATTGGTAGGGGGACTTGTTACCCTGGTGCTGCAATCTTCTTCCGCCACGGTCGGCATAGCCATTATCCTGGCCAGCCAGGGCGTGATTACCCTCCCCGCCGGAGTAGCGGTGATGCTGGGCGCTGAAATCGGCACCTGCTCCGATACGCTGCTGGCCGTGATCGGGCGCTCGCGTGAGGCGATCCGCACCGGGCTTTTTCACCTGATATTCAATATCTTATCCGTTACCCTGGGTCTGATTATTTTCGAGCCTTTTACCCACCTGATCGAAGCGGTGAGTGGCAACGCAGACCTGGGCCGGAAGGTCGCCAATGCCCACATGGCCTTTAACATCATGGGGGTGCTGGTATTTGTATGGTTTATTCCATTGGCAAACCGACTGCTGAAGCGGCTGTTGCCGGATAAGGCAGCCAGGACTGAGGCATGATATATAAGTAATCTCACTTCATCAGTTCCTGCACCTCCTCCCGGCTGAGGGTAGGCGGCATGATGCCCTGCTCCAGTTTCAGAATCACGCGCTCACTGACTTTGCGGGCCACAAGGCTGTCTGTAAATCCGGCATTGCCTTCGAAAGAGGGAATATGCGGCTGGAGGATGACCACCTTACCTGCTTTCAGGATTTCATAGCCATACCCGCCACCCACTCCTGGAATGATGCGGGCGCTCCATTCCGAAGAGGTGGCGGTTGTATGAGATGTGTTGCAACTGCTTGCAAACAGCAAAAACAGGGCAACAATGGCGTATTTCATTGCTACGGGTAAAAGGACTGTCAGTGAATCCAAACCTTGAGGGCAGTTGCGCGTTCGCCCTCGCGGGAGGCGCGTAGCAGGTAGATTCCCGGACTCAGGGCTGTAAAAGACAAGGTGCCCTGCCATTCGTCACGGGCTTCTATGCGGGTTTCTGCGAGGGTACGGCCCTGAAGATCGCAGAGGCTAAGCTGGGTTAATTTGCCACCTAATCCATTTACAGTCAGATAGATATGCTCCTGTGTAGCCGAACGTATCTGTAGGTTGGCAGCAGAGATACCCGCAGGTTCGAGGGCATTGGGTAGGCCGGGGGTAAACTCCCAGAGTTTGTTGCTGGAGGGATTGCCCCCACTGATGGTCTCCTGGCCAAAAACCACATATCCTTTGTTTCCGATAGAAAAGCCGGCAGCATTGGCGGTTCGGTCGCCGGGTTTGCTGCTGTCGAAAGTCCATTCGTTCAGGTCCGGATCGTAGCGGTAGAGGTTGCTTCCATTCTGGCCGACATTATATACATAGCCAAATCCTCCGGTGCTGAAGGCTGTAGATTGATCTGAAGGTATATCCATATCTGCTACCTTCGTCCAGGTGTCTGTTGCAGGGTTATAGCTCCACATATCTCTGGAAACTCCCCCAAAAACCCCGGCCCCCAGTCCCAGGTAGCCCTTGCCCCGCAGGGAAAAAGTCACTTGCGCACGGCGGTCTGCTCCAGGGAAGTCGGCCTTTACGCTCCAGGTATCGCTGGCACCATTGTAGGCATAGAAATTATTGGTGCCATTTTCCGGGCCGATATAATACGTACTGTCAATCACGAATCCGTGCGAAAAAGCAAAACCCACGCCGCCAGGCACAGAGGACTTCGCTGTCCAGTTGTTAGTTGCGGGGTCATATTGATACAAGTCAGAGCCGAAGGCGATAAAGCTGGTGCCAAAAGCAGCGTAACCTTTGTCGCCGATAGCAAATCCGTCCATACCTTCGCGGGCACCACCGGGCACGTTAGCCTTCTGGGTCCAGGTATCTGCGGCAGGATCGTATTCCCAGAAATCATCGGTGCGGCTGCCGCTGAAAGACAGCTTCCCGGTACCGCCATAGCCCTTTCCTCCGATGGAAAAGGCAATAGACCAGAAACGGCCCGCTGCGCCCACCGAAGCCTTCTGCAACCAGGTGCCCTGGCCTGACAGCAAGGTAACAGCGCCCAGAAGCGCCACGAAAGTAAAAATACGTCTCATGTAGAGAAAGTTAAAGGTACAGGGCAAATGTGGATGGAAAACCAGCGACTGTCTATCACCTAAAGCGGTTAGACAAGTTTTTCGCGTAGGGCCTTGGCGACGGCCTCGGTTGTGGAGGCTACGTGGAGTTTTTCGTAGATGTGTTTCATGTGGCTGCGCACCGTTTCATAGCCGATGCCCATGCGGTCGGCGATGAGTTTGTAGGGCAGACCCTGCACCAGGAGCGAAAGGACCTCTGTCTCGCGGGTGGTGAGCCGATAATCGGCCTGCTGCTCCTGGGGCGCGAAGCGGCGGAACATTTCCAGGGCCTTGCGGGCGATATGCGGTGTCATTGGCGCCCCTCCCTTCGCTACTTCGCTGATGGCTTCGAGCAGGCGTGTGGGCGGCGTGTTTTTGAGCATATAGCCTCCGGCACCGGCACAGAGGGCGGCAAATACGCGGTCTTCATCCTCAAAAATGGTCTGCATGAGGAACTGTATCTGCGGAAAGTGCGCTTTGGCCTGCCGGACGGCCTCGATACCGTCGGTGCCGGGCATCTGGATGTCCATCAGCACCACATCGGGCTTGCATGCGCTCAGCCGAAGCACGATCTCATCGGCACGGGTATAGGTTCCCACCACCTGGTATCCGGGTGTGCCTCCCAGCAGCAGCGAAAGGGCATCGAGCAGGGGGGAGTTGTCGTCAAAGATGGCTATGCGAAGGGTGTCCATACCAGTGTTTGGCAAAGATAAGCCAGGCGCATGATTTTTGTATGCCCGATTGTGGGGAGGGGACAGGCATTGCCATAATGAAATATTTACCGCTTAAACGCGGTTGCTTTTTCAAATATCATCAGCAATATTTGCAGAATGTTAGTGATGTGTAAAAAATGAAAAAAGGACAGCCATATACCCTGGTACTGTCTGCGTTGTTTTTTACGCTCCTGAAAATCTGGAGCCAGGATTTTGCTGCTCCCCAGGATGTCGCTTTTCGTGAGCCGGGCATGTTCATT
>RDXT01000157.1 GCA_004292985.1 Bacteroidota bacterium | reverse complement strand
ATCATTCAGACAGCCCTGCGCGAAACGAAGGAAGAATTGGGCGTGGATCCCGAAGCGGTGACTGTGCTGGGCCAGCTCAGCCCTTTGGGTTTTCCGCCTCCGCTCAACATGATGATTTATCCGGTTGTGGGCGTTGTGCCGGAGAAGCCTGTGTTTGTGCCCGACCCCCGCGAGGTGGAGGAAGTGGTCGAAGTGCCGCTCCAGTGGTTTGGGGAAAAAGAGGCCTCGACCATGGCCTATGTGCAGTTGCCGCTGGGCGACTGGGCAGATGTGGACGCCTTTCGGGTAGGTGATCACATCATCTGGGGGGGCACAGCCATGATCTTGTCAGAGCTGCTCACCATTATGCAAGAAGAGGCCCTTTTGCCCTGGAAAAAAAGCGGGCGGCTGGCTTCCTGAGGGAGGCCAGCCGCCGCATCAGATGGGGTGTTTATCAGAAACGCTCCAGCTCGGAGAAGAAGAATCCGGCTTCACGGAGGGCATTTTCATCGGAGTCTGAGCCGTGGATTGCATTTGCTTCGATAGATTCTGCATACAGTTTACGGATGGTACCTTCGGCGGCATTGGCAGGGTTGGTTGCGCCGATCAGGGTGCGGAAGTCTGCCACAGCATTTTCTTTTTCCAGGATCATCGGCACTACAGGGCCGCTGGTCATAAAGCGCACGAGGTCGCCAAAGAAAGGACGCTCGCGGTGCACGTCATAAAAAGCGCCTGCTTCGCGCTCGCTGAGGAAGATCATCTTCATCGCACGGACTTTGAAGCCTGCAGAAGTGATGTGGTCAATGATTTTGCCGGTGTGCGCTTTGGCTACAGCGTCGGGCTTGATGATGGTGAGGGTGATATTGCTCATACTCTTTGATTTCTTAAGTGAATTGGCTGCGCAAACATAAGCAGCCCCGGCCGGATTGTCCAATTTTACTGTCTGAATTTCAGTTCGTACCTTAGCGCACTGAAACTGATACTTATAGAATGGGTCCTGTTACAGAGTTGAGGGAATTGCTTGGTCGTCCCCGTCGTATTGCCATCACCACACACCAAAAACCCGACGCAGACGCGCTGGGCTCCTCTTTGGGGCTTTATCACTACCTGACCGCGAAAGGGCATAAAGTGAGTGTGGTTACGCCTACGGACTATCCCGATTTTTTGCGCTGGATCCCCGGCAGCGACATCGTGATCGTTGGTCCCGCCGATCCGGAGCGCGCCAACTGGATCTTTGACGGCGCAGATATTATTTTCTGCCTCGACTTCAATGCCCTGGGCCGCATCAATGAATTTGGTAAGTCTGTCAAAGATTCGGAGGCCAAAAAGGTGATGATAGACCACCACCTGGAGCCGGAGCCTTTCGAAGACATTGCCTATGTGGACATGACAGCCTCCTCGACTGCCGAGCTAATCTACCGCCTGATCGTGGAGCTGGGTGACGAAGCCATGCTTACGCTCCCCATCGCTGAGGCTCTCTATGCGGGCATCATGACAGATACAGGCTCCTTTCGCTTCACCAATACTTCCCCTAAGGTCCACCGGGTGGTTGCCCATCTGATGGAAATAGGGGTAAATGTGAATGCCGTCTATGAACACATCTTCAACACAGCTACCCTCGATCGCCTGCGCTTCACCGGATATTGCCTCAGCAACTGCCTCTTTGTGCGCGATGACCTGAAAACGGCCTACGTAAAGATCGAAAAAGAGGTCTTCCGGCAGTTTAATGTGCGCACCGGAGATACCGAAGGCCTGGTTAACTATGCCCTGAGCATCAAAGGCGTGCAGCTGGGAGTGTTGATTACCGCGCAAGACGACATCGTGAAACTGAGTTTCCGCAGCCGGAACGAAGTTTCCTCCGCAGAACTGGCCAAACATTTTGGCGGCGGCGGGCATTTTTATGCTGCCGGAGGCAAAAGCCAGGGCCCCATCGAAGAGGTGGAAAAAAAGCTGCTCGAACAAATTGCGCTGTATCTTGCTTCCTCTGATACCGTCGCTTCTTCCGAACCTTCCTGACATACAACTGAAATACCCAAAACGTATGCGTTACCTGTTTATCCTCTCTTTCCTCGCACTGGCCCTATATTCCTGCCAGGATGCCTCCGACAGTCAGTCGAAAACCACCAATGGCAATGCCGCCGAGGCCGATCCCATGCCTGCCCATTCTGTAGCTCCTGCGGAAGCGGGTCTTCAGCCTCCCTATCCGATCGCCGACTCCTCCAAATTTTTTGAAGTAGAAGGCGTGAAAGTATATGTAATCGAAGAAGGAACCGGCGCTTTTCCCCGTCCCGAAAGCAATGTCCTGATCCATTATCACGGCATGCTGCTCGACGGTACGGTATTTGACTCATCTGTTGAGCGTAAACAACCTGCCGACTTCCCGCTGGGCCGACTGATCCGCGCATGGCAGGTGGCCCTTCCCAAAGTACATATCGGATCCAAGGTAAAACTGGTTGTTCCCCCCGAAATGGGCTATGGCGCTCAGGGAAACGGCGATAATATTCCTCCAAACTCGATCCTCGTTTTCGACATCGAACTCATCAGCAGCTATTAATCTTTTTATTTTTATATCCGAATGAAACCACCCTATGTAATCGCCGAAGGTGCTGTAGCTACAGAAATCGAAGGTGTAAAGCTGTATGTAATCGAAGAGGGAAGCGGCGCTTACCCGACTCCGCGCAGCAACGTGACGGTGCATTACCACGGTATGCTCCAGGACGGCAGCGTATTTGACTCTTCTTTCCTGCGGGGCGAGTCCATCACTTTCCCGCTCAATAACCTGATCCCCGGATGGGTCGTAGCCCTTCCCAAAGTTCCGGTAGGATCAAAAGTGAAGCTGGTGATCCCTCCCCAGCTCGGATACGGAAGCCGCCCGCTGCCAGGCATTCCCGCCAACTCCGTGCTGGTATTTGACATCGAGCTGATCGCATCAAGCTAAGGGCGCACTGTCCTGCGGCGCTTTCCCGCAAGCGGGACAGGCCGACACCCTCAGCGACCGCATCCTGAACCCTGTCAACTGTTCCCTGTTCCCTGACCCCTGACCCCTGTTCCCTGCTATGCGTAATAACCTGATACTCATTTTACTCATCCTGGCGGGCCTACCCCTCCAGGCCCAGGAAAGCGGCGAAAGCGGCGGGGAGAAAGAGGTGCGCCAGGGCTTTGCGGCGGGTCTGTACTACGGACATCGGGGCTTAGGCGCAGGCGTGGAGTTTTATATGGGCCGTGATGCCCGGCAGTACCTGTTTTCGCTCGATCTCTATGGCGAAAAAGACCTGCGGGAAAACTACATCGAGCCTGTTTCCGGTAACCGGGGCAGGCGCTATATATTCGGGAAGCTCAACCGCTTTGCCGTATTGGCGCCTGCCGCTGGTGTGCAGTTTAATCTGATTCCGGCCTATGCCGGGAACCGGGTAAACCTGCGGGGAGACCTCCGGGCCGGACCAGCCATTGGCATGCTCAGTCCTTATTACCTGGAAGTATATAGCGCAAATCCTACCTCACCGATCGAAGTCGAAGCCTATGACCCTGATGAGCACAGCTATCTCAGCATCGCCGGACGGGCAGGGCTATTATCTTCGCCCCTTCGCCCCGATGTGTTGTTAGGGCTGAGCGCCAGGGGAAACCTGCTCTTCGATTTTGGGCGTAACAGCCGCCATATCAGCGGTTTGCGC
>RDXT01000830.1 GCA_004292985.1 Bacteroidota bacterium | reverse complement strand
ATCAGCGAAGAGATATAAAAGGCAATGGCATACACCCCCACCACCCCTTCACCCGCCAGCCAGCCCAGCATCAGCATGTCCACACGGCCGATCAGCACGAGGGTCATTTCGCCCAGAGAAGAAAATGCGCCATACTGGATCATGAGCCTGCCTGCGCGGGAGCGGAACATCTGGGTGGAAAGGGACCATTTCAGGCGCTTTTTCCTCCATAAATCCAAACCGATGATCAGGCCGGGCAAAAAATGGGTTAAGACAAAACACAGTACAAACCCCGGGAAACTGAGCCAGTGAAAATGGTAGGCAAGCATGAGCAGGGTCTGCCCCAGGCGCTGGCCTACGTTATAAGCAAAAGTCGGCACCACAGAGGCCAGCAGCGACTGCGAGAGCGAACTCCCTACCCGGTACAGGGTATAGGCAATCGCCATCGGGATGGCCCAGAGGTATGCGCCTGAAAACAGCGGCGAATTGGGTGCGAAGGCCGCTGTGATATAGGGCCCCAGCAAGAGCAGGCCCAGCGCCAGCAGCAGAATGCCCCCGAAGGTATATACCCACACGAAGCCGTAAAAATCGTTCTCCCGCCGGCCGCGTCCATGATAGTAGGGGAAAAAGCGGAAAATAACCTTCGTTACGCCCCATTGCGAAAACTCCGAACCCAGCACCATCACCGTTACCAGCAATTCGGTCATGCCAAACTCCTCGCGGGTCAGCCACTCCCGGAAAAGGAACAGCTTATTGACCATGCCCAGCAAGACTCCTGCGTAGTTGGCTACGACATTCCGGATGCTCTGACGTTCGACTAAACCCATGTGCTTATTTTAGTAAATGGCGAACCATCCGGATCAGTTCCGGGCGGTTGACGGGGCGCTCGTTGCCGAGGATCGTAACGGCAAGTGCGCCGGTGCAGTTACCGATAAAGGTAATCAGATCGGGCGGGCAGTTGCGCAGGGCGCAGAGCGAAGTAACCGAAAGCACCGCATCTCCGGCACCGACCGAATCCACGACACTCGTAGCCAGTGCAGGCGCCCGGTGGAAACTTTCACCATTATAATATACAGCACCCTTTTGCCCCAGGGTCAGCGTAATGGACTTACAGTCAGACACTTCGCTCAGTTGCTGGATCAGGTCTTCGATATGGCCGTATTTATCCCCAAAAGGCAGGCGGATTTCATTTTCGTCAATGGCGATATAGTCCACCCCCTGGTATTTGGTGATATAATTGTAGCCATAGTTGTTGCTGTTGGTCTGGGCATTAACAGCGACAAAAATATCAGCGGCAGCAAGGTAGTTGCGGATGGCGGGGCTGATCATGCCGTGACCAAAGTCAGCGATCAGCACCATATCGTAGTCGTCTATGAGATTGGCAAGGCGGTCGAGCACCTGGGCCTCCACTTCTTCGGGCAGGTGGCGGTCGTTCATAAAGGTCACTTCAAATACCTTCATATTCAGGTACTCGGAGATGTAGCGCCGTTTGGTAGGCGTGGGGCCATCTTCGCGGTAGAAAAAGTCGGCCTGTATTTCGGGAGACAGTTTGGGCTGTATCACCTCCATCTGGTCGTCTGTTTTGCCGAGGCAGGTCATCAGGTGCACCTGGCCTGCAAACTGCTGGAGGTGGTTGGCGATGGCCAGCACGCCTCCGGCAAAAGACTGCGCGCGCAGAAACTTGGTGGACAGCGTAGGCGACTTAGACGATTTGCCCAGCGACTGCACATAGTGGTACTCGTCCACGATCGTATCGCCGATGACCAGGATGCGGATGTCGGAGAGGCGCTCCAGAAAGTCCACAATCTCCTCGGTGCTGTGCTGCTGGCGCAGTTCGCGGAGGTAGGCCTGGGCATTGTCGGCCAGGGGGCTGAAAAAGGAATTGATCAGGCGCGTGGAGCTGAAGGCCACCTCTTCGGTGTAGATCAGGTCGCCGCCCACTTCGCGCACGGCTTCGGCTTCTTTTGCGAGGCTGCTCCCGGCATCATCGGCGGCTTCCTGCGAGTCCTGGCCTTTGACAAAAAAATGAGGCCGCAGCAGGTGGATCGCTTCCACCGCCGTTGGCCAGTGATTCACCGCCACATAGTCCACCGACTCCAGGGCCGCGAGCGACTCCATCCGCATCTGTTCGTTAAACAGCGGGCGACCGGGGCCTTTGTTGACAAAGCGGTCGGGGGTGAGCGTAACTACCAGTATATCAGCACTTTTCTTAGCTGCCGCCAGGTGCCGGATGTGCCCCGGATGCACCAGATCGAAAACTCCGTGACACTGCGCAATACTATACCCTTCGGAGCGAAGGCCATCCAGCACAGAGGCCAGGTCTTCGATCGCTATTATTTTTGACTGACTCATGCCGCAAAATGAAAAAGAATGCTCATAAAAAGAAAAAACATGCACCGCAAAGATAGCAGCGCATGTCGGTTTCTTAAGAGAAAGGGCCTAAGGTTTCTGGTCAGGACTCGGGAAGGGTAACTTTGGAAATTTTTTCCAGGCCTTCCACCAATATTCCGAACTGATCTTCTTCCATGACCTGACGCATACGGGAAGAGAGTTCGCGAAGAAACTCCGAATAGTCGGAGAGCAATTTTTTGCCTTTGGTCGAAATCTGAACGAAAATGGAGCGGCGGTCTGTTTTGGAGTTCTGACGTTTTACCAGCTTCTGCTCCTCCAGACGGTCAATAATGTTGGTCAGGTTGCTGAGCTTTACGCGCACGCGCTCACCAATGTCCTTCATTTTCTTCTCTCCGTCCACATCCAGGAGTTTCAGAATATCAATTTCCACCGCTGAAACATTAAACCGACGCTGCACAATTTCCTGGTGCTTCTGAATGACGTCAGTCAACTGGAACAGGCTCTGTTCCAGCCTCTCCAACTTGTCAACCTTCAGGTCTTGTTTATCTTGCATGGCACTGGGCGTTTTTAAAAGGTTTGAATTACTAAGCAAGGAATATACAAAGGGCGAAATAAGCAGCCTGGGAAAACATTACACCCACCGCCTTTCTCAGCATTGCTTATGGCTTGATGTAAGATTTCCAGACAAAAATAACACTTTTTATTTAAAAACGCAATACCTGAAAGTTATTATTTAAATAAACTTTCTTCAGTAGATAATTCTGGTATTGAATATTTCCTGCATGCGCCTGACTGAAGGGTTCCGCCGGGCCAGTTCCTTGAGTTTTTGCTCCGGTGTGTAGAGCTGCCCCTCGTCGGGAGCGTTTCGGCTTTCGTCCACCTGCACCTCCAGAAAAAGGTCAGGAACGCTTGTTTTTTCGCGCATAAAGGGCAGCAGCTCCGACTTTTCGCGCTCGACCAGCTGGGCAAACATTTCGGAGTTGACGGCAAATGTCCACTTGTTATGGAGCAGGCTCGTATGGCCGCTTTCCAGAATCGAGGCCACATTGATGCGGTCCTTCGACTTCAGCCGGGCCGCATATTCTTTCAAAGCCGCATCGAGCCGGGCCACGGGTAGCTCCACCCGCGAATTGACCTCATACACTGTCGCCTCTTCGGCCACCACCGCCGGGGCTTCTTCCTGGTTTTCCTGCCGGATCTGCTGAAACGCGTTCAGATCCTGCCCCAGTTTGATGCTGGGCTGCGGACGCGTGCGCAGAGGCGCTTTGTCTGTGAGAGGGGCCACCGTTTCGGCAACGGGTGTCAGGGGAACCTCCTGCGGTGTTGCGGGAGTTTCGGCGGACGATTTTACGGTCGTATCAGGCGGGTTCAGGCCTTTTTTTTTTCGTCTTCGCCTCCGGCTGCAACCCTGACGGCGCTGCTCAGGTGCGCCAGTTTGATGAGGGTAAGCTCCGTGAGCAGGCGCGGATGGGCGGCATAGCGCAGTTTTTGTTCCGTCTCCGAAGTAAGGTGAAAGGCATTGAGCAGCAGGGTGGCGTCCATGCTGCGGGCCTGCGCCAGATAGCGCTCTTTCACATTCTCAGAGGTTTCGAGCAGCTTCACGGTCTCCGGCGTCTGGCTGATGAGCAGGTTGCGGAAATGCTCCAGCAGACCTGTCAGAAAATCTTTGGCTTCGAAGCCGCGCTCCACCACCTCGTCGAGCAGCAGCAGCAGGGCCGGGTGGTCCTGGGCGCGCATGAGGTCCACGCTCCGGAAAAAATAGTCGTAGTCGAGGATGTTCAGGCTTTCGAGTACCTTGTCGAAGGTTACTTTGCCGCCTGCATAGCTCACCAGCTGGTCAAACAGGCTCAGCGCATCGCGCAGGCAGCCGTCGGACTTCATGCCGATCTGCTGAAGGGCGGGGTATTCATACTCGATCTGCTCCTGGCGGGAAATATCTTCGAGGTGCCGGGCGATGTCCTCCACGCGGATGCGCCGGAAATCGAACTTCTGGCAGCGCGAGAGAATGGTCGGCAGAATTTTATGCTTTTCGGTGGTGGCGAGGATAAACAGCACATGGGGCGGCGGCTCCTCCAGGGTTTTGAGAAAGGCGTTGAAAGCCGCCTGGGAAAGCATGTGCACCTCATCTATAATATAGACACTGCGTTTTCCATTTACCGGAACATAGCGTGTCTGCTCGATCAGGTTGCGGATATCGTCCACGCTGTTGTTGGAAGCCGCATCCAACTCGTGTATATTGATGCTTTTTCCCTGGTTGTAGGCCTGGCAGGACTCACACTCATTGCAAGGCTCGCCATCGGGCTGGAGATTTTCGCAGTTGATGGCCTTGGCCAGGATACGGGCACAGGTCGTTTTGCCCACACCTCTGGGGCCTGAAAACAAAAAGGCATGTGCCAGTTGTTTCAGTAGAATGGCACTTTTGAGGGTGCGGGTAATGTGTTCCTGTCCTACGACCGAGTCAAATGTACCGGGACGGTACTTCCGGGCCGATACGATATAATTTCCCATAAGGCAAAGCTAACCATTTTCTCTTTTTCTATCTTTACTCTTCTTACCCAAAAATCATCTACCTACAAAAACTATGATACGAACTTTTTTACGGCTGAGCCTGGCACTGCTCTGGGGACTTCCCGTGCAGGGCCTGTTTGCCCAAAAACCCGTAACGCACACCTATGTGCTGCAGCATGTAACGGTCGTTACCGCACCTGGGAAAACGATCCCCAATACCACTGTGCTGATCAAAAACGGGCTGATTGCCGGTATTGGCCCCAATCTGCGCATTCCGGGCGAGGCACAGCGGATCGAAGCGGATTCTATGTATGTGTATGCCGGATTTATCGAGGGCCTTTCGCACACAGGCATTCCCCGGCCCAAAGCGGAGGAACGCGGCGGCAATGCCCCCCGCATCGAAAATCCGGGCGAGCCTACCTATGAGCAGGCAGGTATCACCCCCAATGTGCAGGTCCGCAGCCTGATAGACCCCTCGGAGGCATCTATCGCCAACCTTCGCGGGCTGGGCTTCACGGCAGCGCATGTGGTGCCCCGCAGCGGCATGATGCCCGGCTCCGGCGCAGTGGTCCTCCTGGGCGGCAAAACAAGCGATGAAATGATCCTGCGCGACCAGGTTTCTTTTTTCAGCCAGTTTACCCCCGCCCGCCGCATGTATCCCGCCACGGTGCTGGGCCTGATGGCCAAATGGCGCGAGATGTACCTCCAGTCCGGCCAGGCACAGGCGCACATGCAGCTCTGGCAAAAAAATCCTGCCGGGGTGCAGCGGCCCGCCTACGACCGTATGCTCGAAGCCTTTTTCCCGGTACTGGACAAAAAGACCGCCGTTTATTTTAAAGCACAAACCTCTATCGAAGCCTATCGGGCATTAACCCTGCAAAAGGAACTGGGCTTTCCGCTGGTGCTATCCGAGCTGCGCGAAGGCTGGGACATGGCCCCCGACCTTAAAGCATCGGGCGCTTCGGTGCTGCTTTCGCTGAACCTGCCCGCGCAGGAGAAAAAAGACGAAGGAAAAAAAGCCGCTGCCGACAGCCTGAAATCGTCTGAAAAAGCAGCGCTGGAAAAAAAGGCAGCTGATGTCCGGGCAAAATACATAGGCCAGGCAGCCGGGTTCCAGCAGGCCGGGATTCCCTTTGCCTTCTCGACCCTCGAACTCAGGGACAAAGACTTCCGCAGCAACCTTCTGGCCATGATCGAAGCGGGCCTCCATCCCGACACGGCTCTGGCGGCGCTCACTACCCGCCCGGCCCGGCTCCTCGGTCTCTCAACAGTGATGGGTACGGCAGAAAAAGGCAAAATGGCCAATCTCGTGATTTCAGATAAGCCCTATTTTGACAAGGAGGCCAAGGTACGTTTTGTGTTTGTGGACGGAGAAGTCTTCCGCATGGAAACCCAGGCTAAGGCTCCGGCAGCAGCAGAAGGAGATAAAAAGGGGGCAAAAGTAGCTGGTAAATGGGATCTCACCATAGAAAGCCCGCAGGGTGCCACCAGCAGCACGCTCAATCTCTCTGGCGAACCGGGCAGTTACAAGGGAAATATTCTCCTCGAAATCGCACCACAACCCATTGATATTGAAAACATTGTCGTGAGCGAAAACCAACTGAACTTTTCCTTCAGCCTGAACATAGACGGAGAAACGGTAGAAATTCAGGCAAGGCTCACTGTAAATGGCGAAAGTATCGAGGGCGTAATGGCCACAGATGCCTTTGGCGAACTTCCTGCGAAGGGAACCCGCATCGGCAATCCCGACTAATCTATTGACTATCAAGATTTTACCCAAATGAAAAACTCAATTATATTTCTCTTTCTCGGCCTCGCTGCGCTGCTGCTGCCCGCACAGGCCCCCAAAGGCAGTGTAATCGTGCGAAACGGCACGGTACTGACCATCACACAGGGCATTAAGGAAAAAACGGATGTGCTGATTGTGGATGGTAAAATCAAGCAGATCGGCACCGGCCTCAAAGCGCCTGCGGGCACCCCGGAGATAGATGCGACGGGGATGTATGTGATGCCCGGCATCATTGACGCGCACTCGCACCTGGGCCTCGACGCCATCAATGAGGGCACACAGCCTGTGACGGCCGAGGTATCCACCGGCGATGCGATTAACCCCTTCGATATTGCGATTTACCACGCGCTGGCAGGTGGCGTAACGATATCTCACGCCATGCACGGCTCTGCCAACGCCATCGGCGGCGAGTGCGAGACCATCAAACACCGCTACGGCGAGACCAACCCTTCCCTGCTGAAGATGGAAGGCGCTCCCCGCACCATCAAGTTTGCCCTCGGTGAAAATCCCATCCGCGTACACGGCATCGGCACCCAGATACAGCCCCGCACCCGCATGGGCGTGGAAATGGTGATCCGCAACGCTCTCAGCGAAGCCAAAAACTACGATGCGGCCCTGCAAAAGTATCAGGCTGAGAAAAAAACCAATCCGGCTGCGCTGCCTCCTACCTACAACCGCCAGCACGAAACCCTGGCCGGGGTGCTGAGGGGCGAGGTACTGATCCACTGCCATTCCTACCGCGCAGATGAAATCCTGATGCTGATGAATGTGTGCAAGGATTTCGGGATCAAAAAAATCTGTTTTCAGCACGTAAATGAAGGCTTTAAAGTAGCTCCGGAACTGGCGCAGTTTGGCGCTTCGGCTTCGGTGTTCTCTGACTGGTGGGCCTATAAATTTGAGGTGTATTATTCCACCGCCTACAATGCCTCGATCCTCACCCGCAACGGGGTGGTAACCTCTATCAACTCCGACGACGACGAGCTGACCCGCCACCTCTACCACGAAGCGGCCAAAACCCAGCGCTACGGCGGCCTGACTGATGATGAGGCCCTGCGGCTCATTACCCTGAATCCGGCCATACAACTGGGCATCGAAAACCGCACCGGTTCGATCGAAACAGGTAAAGACGGCGACCTCGTGATCTTCAAAAACCATCCGCTTTCGGTCTATGCCATTCCGCAAATGACCCTGATAGATGGCATCGTCCGCTTCGACGTCAACAAAAATCCGGATGATATGCGCCTGCTCATCAACCCGGATGAAAAACTGCTGCCGCTGATCTACCGCCGGGACCAGGACGACCACTGCCTCGACGATATTCAACTGAATGAGAACAAATAAGCCCACCCAGATTTTAACTCACTGAAAATGAACAATATACAACGAATCCTATGGCTCCTGGTACTTGCGGGAAGTCTGCTTTCGCTCCAGGCCCAGGAATCAAAAGCGGTACAGGGAACCTTCGCCCTTACCAACGCACGCATCGAAACGGTATCACAGGGGGTCGTAAATGGCACACTGGTGATCCGCAATGGCAAAATCGAAGCCCTCGGCGCCAATGTCAAAGCGCCCGCCGATGCCAAAGTGATCGATTGCACAGGCAAAACGATTTACCCTGGCTTTATTGATGGCGGCACGCAGGTGGGCCTCTACGAAGTCGGTTCGATCGAAGTTACCATAGACGATGCCGAAGTGGGCGACTTTACCCCTCACATGCAGGCACTTACGGCTGTTAACCCCAACTCTGTGGTGATTCCGGTCACGCGGGTAAATGGCGTAACGACCGTGCTGACCATGCCTTCGGGCAATGTGCTGCCCGGCTCCGCCGCCCTGATTTCCCTGCATGGCTATACCCCGGAGCAGATGTACGCCGGGTTTAAGGGTCTGGTGCTCGAATTTCCCACCACCGCCCGCCCCGGCCGCTTCGATACCCGCAGCGAGGAGGACCTGAAAAAGGACACCGAAAAGCGCCTCAAAAAACTCAATGACATCTGGGACGAAGCCCGCCAGTATGCAAAAATAGACTCCGCTTTCCGGGCAGGAGGGGGCGAGGCACCTGCCTACTACCCCGAAATGGCTGCCCTGGTACCCGCTGTGCTGGGCCAGGCGACTGTGCTGATCGAGGTAAATGTGTCCTCAGACATCGAAGCGGCCATTAAATGGGTCGAAGAACATAAGGTAAAGGCTGTTTTTACGGGCGTATCCGAAGGGTGGCGTGTCGCCGACAAGCTGGCCAAAGCACGCATCCCTGTGATCACCGGCCCTGTGCTGGGCCTGCCCACCCGCGAGTACGACCGCTACGACAAGGCCTATGCCAACGCGGGCCTGATGCTGAAGGCGGGCGTAAAAGTGGCCCTGCGCACCAACGAAGCCCGCAACGTGCGCAACCTCCCCTTCCACGCAGGTTTTGCTGCCGCCTACGGCATGGGGCAGGAAGCTGCCCTCCGGGCCATTACGCTCACCCCCGCTGAGATTTTTGGAGTAGCCGACCGCATGGGTTCGCTGGAAGTGGGCAAAGATGCGACGCTGATTGTGGCCTCCGGAGACCCCTTCGAGCCGAAAACGCAGATCAGCGAGGTCTTTATCCGGGGCTGGAAAATGCCCCTCGACAACCGCCAGACCCGTCTCAATGACGAGTTTCTGCAGCGCGATCCGGGGGTGAAGAAGTAAGCATTCTGTTGCGGCGACTTTAGTCGCCTTTTACTGTAGCGGCGACTTCAGTCGCTGTCTTGTTGGGGCGACTTGAGTCGCTTACTCTGAGGCAGCGACTCAAGTCGCCGCTACTTTGTTATGCCCCTACGACAGTTTCAGCACCTCCATCAACCGCGCAGCATTGCGCGTATTGTCATAGGTGTCCCGCAGCACAGCCTTGCGCTGGGCAATCTCCATCTGGCCGAAAGGCAGGTAAAAATACTGCTGCACCATGCGTCGGAACTCCGGAGCATCGCGGGCCACGAGGCAGCCGAATTCCAGGCCCGTGCGAAACACCATCGCCGGATTAGCAATCACGTATCTACCTGTGTATAAGCTATTTATGAGCTTGAGTTTGATGCCGGTAGCCTGAAAGGTAGGCAGTACATGAATCTGCGCATTGCGCAGCAGGTCTTCCATCTCAGCTTCGCCCGGATCGTGCCGCAGCAGGATATGCTCATACTCGCTGATCTCCCCGATCAGTTCGGGTAGCGGGCCCGAGCCTGCGATAATCATCGGAATATCAGGCAGTTTGCCAAACACCTCCCGGATGAGGAAGAGCGCCGCCTCGTTGTTTTCGGCAACGCTGAGGTTGGCGTGATAGAGGCAGTATTTACCCGTTCCGGGGCGGCTGCTCACGGTCGTATGCGCATGAAACGGCGGCAGATAGGAGGTCCGGCCCGGAAAACGCTCTTCGTAGTAATCGGTATCCTTGGGCGAAATGGTCAGGATTTTGTCGGCAAAAGCGAGCGTATTTTCAAAGGTATGCAGGAGCCGCGACTCCCGGAGGTAATACTGCTGGTGCCAGTAGCGCGATTCGCGCTGGGCAAGCTGGTGGTAGTACTCCCACTCGATATTGTGCATCCGCACCATGCGAAAGCGCTGCGCCAGATCCGGGTGGCTGAGGTAGTAGGTCGTGTGAAGACCTTCAAACAAAATCGGATCCTGATCCTTCAGCAGGTTCTCCAGCAGCTCGTCGCTGGTCCGCGAGCGCACAATGTGCGGATACCGGATCGGCAGCGACTGCAGCGGGGTTTTCCGTACATAATAATGCACTTCCTCGCAGATCTGCTCCAGATTTTCAGACGCAGTTCGGCCATAGGTAAACGCATGCAGCACCAGCTTTACGCCCGCCTCTTTCAGCGCACGGAGTTTATAAAACACATCTATTACCCCCCCATAATTGGGCGGATCAGGGATGTCAAAAGAGATTACATGAAGACGCACAGACAAAGATACGGAATCCGGGCATTTCCGGTTGAATTTGCTTTAGAACTGTTGCGGGGGTTTCCCGCAAGCGGGACAAGCTGGCAAGCTCACCCACCGCAAGGCTGTCACATGACCAGCCATTTTCGTACCAATGGCCTCAGCCCCGGCGCAGAAACCCGCACCATGTACAGACCCGGCCCCCAGGCTCCCACATTGAGCGCATACTCTATGTCGGCACTGCGGATATCCGCTTCATGCCATACCCGGCGGCCCTGTGCATCGTAAATACTGATCTCGGCGGGTACAGCCTCCGGCTTGCGGCAGCGGAGGGTCGCCGGTCCGCGGGCAGGATTGGGCGACAGACTCAGTCCCAGGTCGCCGGCATCGGGAATTTCTACCTGCACCACAGCGGTATAGCCCGTTTCGCCCGAAGCAGACACAAAGCGCACACGGTACAGGCGTATTTCTCCCGAAAAAACCTCGGACGCATCTTCCCATTCGCGCAGACGCAGAGCGCCGGGGGCCGTTTCGCAGGTAAATACGGAGGTCCAGTTTTCGCCCGGCGCTTTGCGCTCGACCACAGCTTGCAGCGCTTCTGCGCTTTCCGGCGCTGTCCACCGGAGCTGGGTAAGCTGCCGCGTTTCGCTCCATACCGCTTCAAGGCCTGCTCCTCCTGCTTCCAGCACCGTGCTGAGGTCGCCACCCATCAGCCAGGGTGCATCGGCAGTGCCGTTGGTTTTGACGGACTGATAGGCCCCGCCCGTCATCTGTATGTCCGGGCTGTGAGTGGTCGCTACCAGTACAAACTGGTTGTCTTTCAGATAGATAGCGCCATTGGCACGCGGATATTCATTGTAGGTGCCACCATAGAGCGCTGAGGCTTTTAGGGCGCTGCCATCACTGAGCAGCACCGAGAGAAAGAGGTCATATTGCCCCACATACGATGCCGACCCGGAAGTTACCGGAAAGGCAGCAGAGAGGGTGGAGCCGAATAAAAAGGCCTCATTATCTGCATTTACCCGCACAGATTTACTCATTTCCATCGAACTGCCGCCCAGATAGGTGCAGTAGCCCAGCGAAGTGCCTGTGGCCGAAATACGCGCAGCAAAGGCGTCTCCTCCGCCGCCTGTAAGAGCCTGGAATGCCGAAACAGATACAGGCAGGTCTGTAGAATAGGTGGTTCCGGTGATAAATGCCTCGCCCGCAGTATTGATATCCAGGCCGCTGGCCACATCGCTGTCGCTTCCGCCCATATAGGTGCCATAAACCAGGCTGCCCCCGCTGGCACTCAATTTATAGATAAAGGCATCTTCCTCGGTCAGTCCGGGCACAAAGTTGGGGCTGCCCTGATACGCACCCGCGCTCACAGGCAGGTCGTAGGAAGAAGTAGTGCCGGCCACATAAACCTCTCCGGCGGCATTTACCCGGACGGCATTGGCGATATCGTAGCCGCTGCCACCGAGATAGGTGCTATATGCGCGGTTGCCGCCGCTGCTGTATTTCACAACAAATGCATCGCCACCGCCTGCAAAGCTCTCCTGATACGCGCCCGTGCTGACAGGGAGGTCATTGGATAAGGTGTAGCCCGTTACCCAGGCATCTCCGTTGTCATGTACCTCCAGGTCGTAGATATAATCCCGGTCGCTCCCTCCAAAAAAGCTGGAATAGACCAGCGAGTCGCCAGCGGGGGTCAGGCAGGTGATAAAGCCTTCGGCAAGTCCGCCGCCACTCAGGGGCTGGTCAGAACCGGAGGTAATGGGATAGTTCGCCGAGCGGCCATAGCCCGCAATATATACCCGGCGCTGGCTGTCTGTACCGATCCCGTAGGAAAGTTCCCAGTCGTTTCCGCCGATGTAGGTGCTGAATATCAGCGAAGTACCGCTGGGGTTAAATTTAGCGACAAAGTTATCGATCCCTCCGCCATACACATTCTGGTAAATGCCGGGGGTAATGGGAAAGGTCAGGCTTTTGGTGTATCCGGTGATGTACATGTTGTTATCAGCGTCCCGCGTAACGGCCATCACGTAGTCATCGGAGGTATTGCTGTGAAAAAAGGTGCACCAATTCAGGGTCAGCGGATCGACAATCAGAGCCAGCGAAGGATCGTAAGGGCCATTGATCTCAAAGCCGTAGCTGCTGTTATCGAGCATTTTATATCTGACCGCCACGCTCACCTCTTTGCCGCCGACGATCTGATAGGCATAGGGCGCAGCATCGCTTATGGTGCCCCAGGCGGTGAGAATCTCCAGTTCGCCTGCGGCATTGGTATTCACTTTTTCCACCCCGTCGAGCTGGATGCGGATCTCGGCGCTGTTCGCGCCCGGCAGCAGAACAAAGTCGTATTTCAACTCCTCTTTCTCTGTACCATAATAGCGCAGATGGATGTTGTCATAGAGGTTTTCGTACCAGAGTTCGTGGTAGCGGCGCGCCCCTCTGACGGCTGTGTTTCCTTTAAAATAATGAATTTCACCCGGTAAAAGCCCAGTCCCGGCAGGCGTACATTCTTCGCGGGTGCCCAGAAAGCGGGAGGTA
>RDXT01000156.1 GCA_004292985.1 Bacteroidota bacterium | reverse complement strand
ATTTCGTACACGCCCTGGGGCGACGAACTCATTCAGCGTCAGGTAGATAGCTGGAGAATCAATTTTCCGGCAATTGCTTTTTCAGGACTTCATCTGCTGATGTTTTTGCAGCTGATGCTGCGGGCCTCCCGCGATACGGAGCCGCTAAAAGACCCTATCGAGGGCTTAATTGATGAGATTGGGGGCAAAACGAAGGAAAGCTAAAGCACGTTTTGCCGACCCTTACCGCCTGATTTCCAGCTTATTAATAAACGCGTCAAACTCCCGGAGCCAGGCTTCGCTGTAATTGATCCGCTGCCGGAACATAGGGACAAGCTCGCGCAGACGGCGGGCATAAGATTGTGAATTGAGCAGCGCAGCAAAACTGCTGACTTCCTCCGGCTCCGCATAGCGGTGCCAGCCCCGGAATTCCTGCGATATGCGGGTGATGGCCAGATCGTTGTCAAAAATAAATTTGGTTACAATGTCCATCGCCTGCTGGTCCTGGGGGGCATTCACCGCCTCTTCAAGCATCTGAGCCGTTTTTTCGGCCAGTTTCAGGTATTTTTTGTCCGTATCCAGGCTGGAAATGGCCCATGTATAGAGTTCTCCCCGCGATTCGGGGCTGAGCGCACCTTTGCGGGGGTTATTGCAGGAAAGCAGTAAAAGGCTCAAAAGAAGCGGAAACAACAGTTTTTGCATAGCCAACATAACAGAATGAAGGGAAAGATACGTTTTTACTTGGTTCTTATGAAGACCTTCCGCAATTTCGTTTCCCAAAACATAAAAAAAACTATGTTTAGCCGATTTCTTCTCCTTCTCATCCTTTTCACGCTGATAAGCCCCGGAGTACTTGATGCCCAGGGCAAAAAAGACCAGGTGGTTACCATTTCTACCCAGTTTGGCGAAATGAAAGTGATCCTGTTCGACAAAACGCCCCAGCACAAGGCCAACTTTCTGAAACTCGCCACCGAGGGCTTTTACGACAGCACCTTTTTTCACCGGGTCATTAACAACTTTATGATCCAGGGTGGCGATCCCAACACCAAACCCGGCGGAAAACCCGAACTGGCAGGCCAGGGCGGACCCGGATACACGATTCCCGCAGAGTTTGTGGCAGAATATAGCCATATAAAAGGCGCTTTGGCTGCTGCACGCCAGGGAGACCAGATCAATCCCACCAAAGCCTCCAGCGGAAGCCAGTTTTACATCGTGCACAACGACGAAGGCTGCCGTCACCTCAATGGACAATACACGGTATTTGGCCAGGTGATTAAAGGCTTCGAGGTGATTGATGCCGTCGCAACCCAGCCCGTAAATCGCGGACGCGGCGACCGACCCCTCAAAGACATCGTGATCACCATGACGGTCGAAAAAATGAGCCGCAAAAAGATCGCCAAACTCTACGGATATGAGTACCCGGTAGCGGAATCCGAAAAAGAGAAAGCCAAAAAGAAGTAACCCTTCGCTTAATGGTAACAAAAACGCTCCGGAGCACCTCCGGAGCGTTTTTGTTTGTATGCGTTCGCAGGAAGGGCTTATCCGCCCATTCCCGTAGCGGTAACCAGCACCCAGCGGCCTTTTCTGCGGGCATTGATGCTGTGGTCGTACATGGCCTCGACAGTTACGGTGGGCAAATAGTAGCGCCCCGGATAGGCTGCATTCAGCCGCACGTTGAAGGTCTTGGCTTCACCCGGTTTCAGGTCGAAAAACATGTTTACCCGATCGTCCCGCACATCCATATACTCAGGCTTGCTGCCGCCGTCTTCGGTTTCGTCGAGCCGCGAGTTCAGAATTTCCCAGCCGGAGGGGAACACCTGGGTAAGGGCCAGCTCTTCGAGGTAACGAATGGACGAAGGATTGCTTACGGTAACTTTAGCCATGAGGTCGGTGCCTTGTTCGAGTTTGCCCGGGTCAACAGGAGTCCCATTCAGGCCCGTATAAACAATCTGGAGGCCCAGGCCGCTCGAAGCCTCCGTGGTGTCGCCCACCAGCGGGATGCCGTCCATCACCAGGCGGGGGAACAGGAGTCCGGTGCCCTGGTTTCTGATTTCGACACTTCCGCCTGCCACCGGATTAAGGGCCGTTTGCCAGAAAAAGGCAGTGCCATTCACTTCCTCCCATTTGCCGCCATTCACCCGCCACGAAAATTTGGTCTGTGGCTTTTCGGGGCTTCTGCCGATAAAGCGGGCCGTGGCTGCGAGGCAATAGGCAGTTTCCTGGGTGTTCATCCAGGCATTGGAGACAAAACGATCGGAAATCAGTTTCAGCACCTCGCCTGCGCGTCCGCGTTCTTCCATCACTGTCAGTACATCGAGAATCACGCCAAGGTCCCGGTACCGGGAGCCGTAGGTACCACCGAGTTCGCTGTAATCTGGCACATCTGCCTTGAGTCCCGAAATAATCGAGCGGGCCACGTCCCGCTGTCCAGCCAGGTAATAGGCACCCGCCAGGTACCAGGAGCTTACCTCGTAGCGTGCCGGAATCTGCCGCAGGCGGTTCATCGCGCCTATATCCGGACTTCCGGCCTGCGCCAGCAGATAGAGACGGTAGCTTTGCGCCATCACATCATATTGCTTGCCCCATTTGTCGGTATCCGTAACAGGGGTCCAGTTGCGTGCCACGTCTTTGTTATAAGATTTCCATTTGTCGAGCATGCCCGAAGGGAGGGTATAGCCTGCCCGTTCTGCTTCGAGGAGGAAATGCCCTGCATAATTGGAGGCCCATTCGCTGGTTTGGTTGCCCGGCCAGTAGGTAAAGCCTCCGCTGCCGCTCTGGAAGGCGCGCATGCGCACCAGTCCTGCCCGGATAAAGCTGTCACGGCGCACTTTCTGCTTTTCTGTCAGGTCAATGAGGCTGGGCAGATAGAGCTGCGGGAACACCGAAGATATCGTCTGCTCGATACAGCCATAGGGGTATTGGATCAGATAGCCCAGGCGCTTGGCCAGGTTCAGCGGCGGTACCGCCGACACTTCGATGGTTCCCTGGTTAGTACCGTTCATGCCCGGCAACTGGTAGCTCTGTGCCCAGGTTTTGCCGCCTTCGAGGTTCTGCGCATAGACATTTGTTACGCGCGGATTGGGGTTGCGCACCTCGATGTCTGTGGTATAAACAGCGGTTTGCCCGCCTGAGGTAGCAGTGATTTTCACCTCCGCTTTGCCAAGGGTACTCAGTACGCCGAGGGTAAATGAGGTCATTTTTTCTCCCGGCTGCGCAAATTTAACCACCTGATTCTGAGCGCCTTCTGGTAAAAAATGCTTGCTGGCCGAGATGCTTACGGTGACGTCTTTGAGGTTGGCATCGCTTGTAAATACACTCACAGGCAGCGAAATGCGCTCGCCGGGTCCGACTACGCGCGGCAGGGTTCCCAGCAGCATAAGCGGCTTTTTGACCTGTGCGGTTTTTTCTGCCGACCCATATGCGCCGTCGGGTCTGCCTGCCACCACCATCGCACGCACAGCTCCGACATACGAAGGCATTTCGAGGTCATGGCTCATGGTTTGACCCGGTTTCAGCTCAAAAGGCCCCAGGAAAATGACCACCGGTTTAAAACGGTCTGCTTTTTTGGCTTCGGGACCTAAGGCATCTTCCGATCCGCCGATGCTGAGGAGACTCTTGATTTCACCGCCATAGGCACCCAGTACCTGATCGAAGAGGTCCCAGGTTTTTACTCCG
>RDXT01000155.1 GCA_004292985.1 Bacteroidota bacterium | reverse complement strand
TGGCCGGAGGCCTTTTGAGGTATGCCCTTCGGGCCACTGTCCTAAAAAATAAAAAACGCGGGTGCGTTTGCTACAAAGATATCGGTCCGCTGGACCGGGTTTCGCCTCAGCAATAAGAGCGGGCTTCATCCGCGATTTCCGGCCCGTTGGGTCGGTATCTTTGTAGAACAGGTGTTTTTCAATTTTAATACCTGCTTTTTGGCCGGAGGCCTTTTGAGGTATGCCCTTCGGGCCACTGTCCTAAAAAACAAAAAACGCGGCTGCGTTTGCTACAAAGATATCGGTCCGCTGGACCGGGCTTCGCCTGTGTGAAACGAAAAGACCGGGATTACACTCCTGGCCCCGCGCCGAAATCCCGGCCAGCAAAAAGCAGCGCGCTGCTGCGTTTCAGCATACTTTTTCCTACCTTTGCTTTGCATAACAAAGCATTTTGCATGGAGGACTATAAACAGCAACTCCGGGACCTCGGGGAAATTCGCCGCCTGGTAGAGGAGTCTTCGCGATTTGTATCGCTGAGCGGCCTGTCGGGTGTCGCTGCCGGGGTCGTGGCGCTGATCGGTGCGGCGGGCACAGCCATTTACCTGGATGGAGAAGGCCTCCTGCCCGGCGAAGGACGCTATTTTTATGGCAATGGCGAGGTGCTGGCCCTTGTGGGCATCGCCCTGCTGATTTTTGTATGTGCGGTGGGTGCCTCGGCCTTCTTTACCCTGCGCAATACCCGCCGCCAGGGAAAAAAAGTGTGGACTGCCCCTACACGCCGCCTGATGTACAGCATGGTGGTGCCGCTGGCCGCCGGAGCGGTGTTTTGTATCCAGCTTGCGCTGTCAGGAGAGGGCGGTATGGTGCCGGGCGCTACGCTGCTTTTTTATGGCCTCGCCCTGCTTAATGCAGGCAAATACACGTTGCTCGAAATCCGTTATCTGGGCATCAGCGAAGTAGTGCTGGGCCTGATCGCTGTGAGCCTGACAGGATACGGCATTTTTTTCTGGGCCTTCGGCTTCGGTGTCCTGCACATCGGCTATGGCTTGTGGATGTACCTAAAATATGAGCGGTGAAAGAAATTATCAGCCGCCTCAACCGGGATTTTGAAAATCGCTACCGCCTGGCGATTATGTCACTGCTGATGGTGCACGAGCAGGTGGATTTCAATTCGCTCAAAGAACTGCTGCGCGACTCAGCCCAGGAGCCGATCAGCGATGGCAATCTGGCCAGTCACATTCATTCGATGGAGAAAAAAGGCCTTCTTACGGTAAGCAAAGAGTTTGTGGGCCGCAAACCCCGCACATCTTACCAGGCCACCGCCGAAGGGCGCAAAGCCTTCGAAGCACACCTCAACGCCCTCGAGGAGCTGATCCGGAGCATGGGAGGCTGATCTTATGCAAACAGCTCGTATGCGGCAACGGCCAAGACATAACACACCAGCCCCAGCAGGGTGGCGCGGGAGAGCTCGCGGAGTTTGCGCGTATAGCCGTCAAGCTTAAAATTGCCGGAAAGGGCAAAGTGAACAACCACAGGGAAAAGGAAGGTAAGGATTTTCCAGTGTAATTCGAGGGGCGCGAGGGTTTTCCGGGCCTCTTCCTGTCGTTGCTGCTCCATTTCTTCCATCACTTCGTCAAAAAGGTCCGTGGAAATGTCCCGCCGGGCCAGTTCACGCAGGGCTGCCTCTATCGCTTCAGGCTGATAGTCATCGCGGGCTTTTGTTACGATGTGAAGCAGGTCTATGTCCGAACGCTGTGACATTACCTGATCAAAGGGGAGCGGCATGAAAAGGGCTTTATCCTCCAAATATCAGAAAAGTATCTGAGGCTCACAAAGATGCCGGAGGGCCAAAATCAGGGCCATTATGCACTTATTTTATATATTTGCCCTCAAACCCCATTATTGTCCCCATGCGCCACTTCGTTTCTGTCCGCGACGTCTCCGACCTCTCTGCACTGCTGCAATCTGCCCATGCCTGCAAACGCGATCCGCTTGCCCATAAGACCCTGGGGCAGCACAAAACCCTCGGCCTGATTTTTTTTAATGCCAGCATGCGCACCCGCCTGAGCACCCAAAGGGCTGCCCAGAACCTCGGAATGTCGGTGATCGTGATGAATGTAGGCAGCGAAGGCTGGCAACTGGAGTTTCAGGACGGCGCGATTATGAACGGCGACAAGGCTGAGCACGTGAAAGAAGCCGCAGCCGTGATGGGGCAATATTGCGAAATTCTGGGTGTGCGGAGTTTTCCTACGCTCAAAGACCGTGAAGCCGACTATGCCGAGCGGGTGATGGAGGGTTTTGTAAACTATGCGGGCGTACCGATTGTGAGCCTGGAGTCGGCTACCCGCCACCCCTTGCAGTCGCTGGCCGATCTGATGACCATCGAAGAGCTGAAAACACGCCCCCGCCCGAAGGTGGTACTGACCTGGGCCCCTCATGTGCGGGCGCTGCCCCAGGCGGTTCCCAATTCCTTTGTCGAGTGGATGAAGGTAGCAGATGTGGAACTGGTCGTTACGCACCCCGAAGGCTATGAGCTGGCACCTGAGTTTTCGGAAGGCGTGCAGGTCGAGTATGAACAAAACCGCGCATTTGAAGGAGCTGACTTTATTTACGCAAAAAACTGGTCTTCGTATCAGGACTACGGCACCATCCTCAGCACCGACCCGGAGTGGATGGTTACCCAGGAAAAAATGGCCCTGACAAATGAGGGGAAATTTATGCACTGCCTTCCGGTACGGCGCAACATTGTGGTGGAGGATGCCGTACTCGACAGCCCCGCTTCGATCGTGATCCGGGAGGCTGCCAACCGGGTTCCGGCGGCGCAGGCGGTGTTGCAGGCCATCTTATCTTCGCTGCCCGATGCGTGAAATGCTGGGCTGGCTCCGGGAGCAGCTGCGGGCTGATTTCCGCTGGCCCTATTATCTGTTTATCGGGGTTTTTCTGGGTCTCAGTCTTTGGCTGAACTATACCTGGTTTCCGGAGCGGAGCATCGAGGCCTGGTTTTCGGTCAAATATTATGGCAAACCCGAAGGTTTTCTTTTTTTCCTGCTGTTTTACAGCATTCCCTTTGTTGTGAGCATGGGGGCCTATATCTTTTTTCACAAAGAGCAGGCCCTGTTGCGGAAGCGGGATTTCTGGATACGGGTGCTGGCAGGTCTGCTGATTCTGACCTTCGACAGCGGCTTTTACTTTCACCGCGCCTTGCAGGGCCTGGCTACCCAACCGGCAGAGGCCTATTTTCTTCGGAAACTGCTCTCTAATCTGGGAAGTGTAGGAGGTATTTTGCTGCCGCTGCTGCTGTTCCGCTGGTGGTATGACAAGGAGCAGGAATCGCTTTATGGTCTGACATTCAGAAACTTCCACATAAAACCCTACCTTGTCTTGCTGCTGCTGATGGTACCGCTGGTGCTGGCTGCTTCTTTTGAGTCGGGATTTATCAACTATTACCCCACGCTTCGCCCCGGACAGGTAGCACGGCTGGAGCATATTCCCGCCTGGGCGGCGTATCTGCTGTACAACACTGTGTATGCCTCCGATTTTGTATGGGAAGAGCTGATATTCAGGGGCTTCCTGATTATCGGAATGGCGGGGGTACTGGGCAGGGGGGCTGTCCTGCCGATGTCAGTGATCTATTGTTTCCGGCACTTTGCCAAACCGCCCGGCGAGGCCATCAGTTCCAT
>RDXT01000154.1 GCA_004292985.1 Bacteroidota bacterium | reverse complement strand
AGTGCTGGTGAGCTTCGCATTGGTTACGTCCACTGCCGGCTGCTCAAAGAGCAGCAGTAGCGGTAGTCGAGGCACGGCGCCCTCGGCAGCGCCTCCTCCAGCCTGAAGCAGCAAAGTGGCGAATCGCTGGCCGGCCGTATCGGCTATCACTACCTCACTGGCTTGCAACTGATGGAGACCGGAGCAGAAAAAATGGACGATCTTTGGCTCAGAGGTGGATTTCCACGCTCATTTCTGGCCTCAGACGATGCTCAGAGTATGCTTTGGCGGAGTAATTTTATTTCTACATATCTGGAAAAAGATCTGGCTGTCATGGGCAGCACGATCGCTCCTTCCGTAATGTATCGTTTTTGGCTGATGCTGAGCCATTTTCACGGACAAGTCCTCAATTACAGTGAGCTTGGGCGCTCTTTTGGCATCAGCGACAAAATGGTGAAGCAGTATCTCTCTATCCTGGAAGACACGTTTATGGTGCGTCTGCTGCTGCCCTGGCATGCTAACCTGGGCAAGCGTCTGGTGAAAAGCCCCAAAATATACCTCCGCGATGCGGGTATATTTCATGCCTTACAGAACATCCAGACGATGAATGAACTGCGTACGAACCCTAAAATCGGTGCCTCATGGGAAGGCTTTGCTTTGGAGGAAGTAGTATCGTTTCTTTCTAAAAGAGATAACGAGGTGTTTTTTTATGCCTCCTATGCCGGCACCGAACTCGATCTGTACTGGGAGGACAAAGGGAGAAAAATGGGGGTAGAATTCAAATTTATGGATGCTCCCAGGCTTACCAAGTCTATGCACCAGTCTTTGTCCGACCTCTCACTCGACCATCTCTGGGTGATATATCCCGGAGAGAAAAGCTACCCCCTTTCCGCGCATGTTACGGTTTTGCCGCTACATGAAATGCGCAGACTCCGTATATAGGACGCCAGATTCTATCGAAAAACCGTAACTTTTCGTACCTTTATCAAAACAACAGCGATGAAGAAAATCCTCGTGGTAGATGACGAGCGGGACATCCAGACCTTGTTTGAGCAGCGCTTCCGCCGGGAGATCAGGGAGCAGACTTATGCCTTCGCTTTTGCGTTTTCGGGCGAAGAGGCGCTCGCATACCTCGAAAAAAATCCCCACGAGGCCATTCTGATCCTTTCAGACATCAATATGCCCGGAATGAGCGGGCTGGAACTGCTGCGGCGGATCAAGGCAGCGTATGAGGTACCGCCGCCTTTTGTCATGATGATTACGGCTTATACCGATTCACACAACCGCGAGCAGGCGATCGCGCGGGGAGCGGATGACTTTGTGAGCAAGCCCATCGATTTTTCCGCCCTCAAAGAGAAACTGCAAGCCATTTTCACATGATACGCATTTTGGTTGTGGACGATGAGCAGGATGTCGAGACGCTGATCCGGCAGCGCTTTCGCCGACAGATTTCGGCGGGGGAATACAGTTTTGACTTCGCCCGCGATGGGCAGCAGGCGCTGGAGATGATTCAGAGCCAGCCGGATACAGACATTGTCCTCAGCGACATCAACATGCCCCGCATGGATGGCCTCACCTTGCTCACGCACCTGCGGGAAATCAACCAGATGATCCAGGTGGTGATGGTCTCTGCCTATGGCGACATGGTCAATATTCGCACAGCCATGAACCGGGGCGCCTTCGACTTTGTAGTAAAGCCCATTGATTTTCAGGACCTTCAGGTGACAGTTGCCAAAACGGCCAGCCAGGTGAAACAACTCCAGGCTACCCGCGAGCAGCTCCGCCGCATAGATACGCTCAAAGACCAGTTCCTGGCCAATACCTCCCACGAACTCCGCACCCCGCTGCTGGGCATCATCGGGCTGGCAGAGGCCATGCAGGCGCGGCTCCAATATCCTGAAAATCAGGAAGATATAGGCATGATTATCTCCTCCGGGCGGCGCTTGTCCTACCTGGTAGATGATATTCTGGACTTCTCGCGGCTGCGAAACGCAGACATTGCCCTGCAGCGGAAGCCCATCCACCTGCGCAGCATGGCCGATGTGGTGCTGAAAACCCTCGCGCCCCTGACAGCAGGCAAAGCGATCGGGCTGCGAAATGAAATCCCCGAAAACCTCCCCGCCGCCGATGCAGACGAAAACCGCCTGATGCAGGTCTTTTTTAACCTGGTCGGCAATGCGGTAAAATTTACGGAATCAGGCCAGATAACCCTTTCGGCAAGGGAAACCGAGGGAATGCTGGAAATATCCGTTGCAGATACCGGAATCGGGATTGCGGCGGACCAGCAGGAGCTTATTTTTCAGGATTTTACCCAGGCAGATGCCTCTGCCACCCGAAACTATACAGGCACTGGTCTGGGATTGCCTATTTCGCGTAAGCTGATCGAGTTACACGGAGGGAAAATAGGGGTGCAGTCTGCGCCGGGCGAAGGTGCGGTGTTTTCGTTTACACTGCCTGTTTCTGAAGCGACGGCGGCGGGTAATACCCAAAGTCTGGCGGGTTTCGTCCAACGTCTGACAGGTTTTGAAAACCTGTCAGACATCAACCAACCGTCAGACCTCAACCCCCCTGACCTCAGCCCCCCAGACCCCGCCGCTGTCCACATCCTCATCGCGGATGATGAGCCGATCAACCAGCAGGTGCTCAAAAATCACCTGACTTCTCAGGGTTTCCGCATTTCGCAGGCGATGAATGGACCTGATGCACTGGCCATTATCGAAAAAGACAAGAGCATTACGCTGGTCCTACTCGATGTGATGATGCCCCGGATGAGCGGGTATGAAGTCTGCGAAAAAATCAGACAAACGTATCTGGCCGCCGAGTTGCCTGTGATCATGGTTACGGCCAAAAATCAGGTTCAGGACCTGGTTCAGGGCCTCTCGATGGGTGCCAATGACTATCTCAGCAAGCCCTTTTCACGCGAAGAACTCCTGGCCCGGATCAATACCCAGCTCGACCTGCGCAGGATATTTGAAGTAACAGGCCGCTTTGTGCCCAATGAATTTATCCGTGCCCTGGGCCGCGAACGCATCACAGAGGTAAAACTCGGCGACCAGGCTGAGCGGGAGGTTACCGTGTTGTTTTCCGACATCCGCGACTACACGCCCCTGTCCGAAACGATGATTCCGGAGCAGAATTTTGGATTTATCAATGCCTTTCATGGGCGGATGGGGCCGGTAATTCAGGCGAACAAGGGCTTTGTAAACCAATACCTTGGCGATGGGATCATGGCCCTTTTTCCGCAGTCAGCAGAAGACGCGCTGAAGTCTGCAATTCAGATGCACAAGACCCTGCAGGCATACAATGAGATACGTGAAACCAAAGGCCGTAGGCCCGTTCGCATCGGTATCGGCCTGCACACAGGCTCCCTGATCATGGGGATCATCGGCGATGCCCGGCGGCTCGAAGCGGCGACCATCTCAGATACAGTAAACACAGCCGCGCGGGTGGAGACCCTGACCAAGTATTTTGGCGCAGGGATTCTGCTCAGTGAAAACAGTTATCGGCTGCTGGCAGATCCCGCTGCATACCACCTGCGCTACCTCGGCCCGGTGCAGGTAAAAGGGAAAATACAGCCAGTGAAGGTATTTGAGTGCTTCGACGGCGACCTGCCGGAGGTGCTGGCACTGAAAAAAGTGACGCTTTCCCGCTTTGAAGAAGGGGTGCACCAGTATTACGACCATCAT
>RDXT01000153.1 GCA_004292985.1 Bacteroidota bacterium | reverse complement strand
CATCATCGAAGATGGCTCCAGCGACCAGGAGGCCTGGTTTGTGGACCAGGGAAGGGTACTTCCGTTTTTTCTGCGGGAATGGCGGCATGTGCACCGGGTAGTCAAAACGGAGACAGGCAGTGAGATTGTGGACGATATTTTGTTCAAAAGCCCCCGCTGGCTGCCGGGATTTCTGCTGTATCCGGTGCTGTATCTTCAGTTTGCCGGAAGAAAACCCGTGTACCAGGCCGTTTTTGGGAAAGGGGCTTTTTGAAGCGCTTCGCTTTTTCAGAAAAAGTGTATATTTGCCCCGCATATTGCCACTTTAGCTCAGTTGGTAGAGCAGCTGATTCGTAATCAGCAGGTCGCGGGTTCGAGTCCCGTGAGTGGCTCCATAAAGGCAAGTCCCTTCTGTCGCGTTTTAGGACGGCGGAAGGGCTTTTTGTTTCTGCCTGGCGGACATATGCACCCCTCCCCGCGCCCGTGATACACCGATGTCAGTGATTATCAATCTTTTTTTGAATTTGCGATAATATTTTTTCTAACTTTGGCCCCGCTCTAAAATCCGAGCAAGAAAGGAGATCACTTTGCATGGCGAAAAACCTCGAACCGAATCAAGAAGAAGTTGAACCGATCCTCTCTGAAGACATTGATGTCATTCCGGAGGAAATCCTCGATGTGGAGATCATCGTCGAAGACGACGAATATGAGCCAGAAGAGGAGGAAACCGACACCCGTGACGATGAGCCTATTGCTCATGAAGGCGACGCGATAGACCTGCGCTCGCTTGCTGGCATCAATGACGATGACGACGATGAGGACTGGTGGAAAAGCGATGGTAACTACTCCATTAAGGAGCGTGCTGACCTCGAAAAAATCTACAGCGGAACTCTTCGTCAGTTCAACCCCAATGAAATTGTATCAGGCACGATCGTCAGCATTGGCGAAAAAGAAGTGGTCCTGAACATCGGTTTCAAATCTGAAGGTGTGGTTCCGGTATCGGAATTCCGCGACCTCGACGGCCCGAAAGTTGGCCAGGAGGTTGAGGTTTACATCGAAAATATTGAAGACGGCACCGGTGCCCTCATCCTTTCCCGCAAACGTGCGAAAAACCTTCGCTCATGGGAAATGATCAATGAGTCGCTGGACGGAGACAAGATTATCTATGGCCATGTGACCCGCCGCACCAAAGGTGGCTTTGTCATTGACATCAATGGCATCGAGGCATTCCTGCCAGGCTCTCAGATAGATGTGAAGCCCGTACGGGACTTCGACGCCTATGTGGGCCGCACCATGGAGTTTAAAGTGGTGAAAATCAACCACGCTTACGAAAACGTCGTGGTTTCTCACAAGATCCTCATCGAGGCCAAACTCGAAGAGCAGCGCCGCGAAATTCTGCAAAACCTGGAAAAAGGACAGGTACTCGAAGGTACCGTCAAGAACATGACCAACTTCGGTGTGTTCATCGACCTGGGTGGCGTAGATGGCCTTCTCCACATCACCGACATTTCATGGGGACGTATCAACCACCCCGACGAAGTGCTGGACCTGGACGAGAAAGTCAATGTCGTTGTGCTCGATTTCGACGATGCGAAAAAACGTATCAGCCTGGGCATGAAGCAGCTTACCTCTCATCCATGGGAGTCGCTGCCTGAAAATATCCACGAAAATGCCCGCGTAACGGGTAAAGTAGTGACCGTCGCCGATTATGGTATCTTCCTCGAAGTAATGCCCGGCGTCGAAGGTCTCGTTCACACCAGCGAAATGTCCTGGTCTCAGCATGCCAAAAACCCTGCGGAAGCCTTCCGCGTGGGCGATGAGGTAGAAGCTGTGATCCTGAGCATTGACCGTGACGAGCGCAAAATGTCTCTCGGTATCCGTCAGCTCAAGTCTGACCCATGGAGCACTGTCGAAGAGCGCTTCCCTGTGGGCAGCAAACACTCCGGAACGGTGCGCAACATGACCAACTACGGTCTTTTTGTGGAACTGGCAGAAGGCATCGACGGTCTGGTACACATTTCCGACCTCTCCTGGACCAAAAAGTTCAACCACCCTTCCGAATATGTGAAGGTGGACGAGAAGCTCGACGTGATGGTACTCGACATCGACAAAGACAACCGTCGCCTCAGCCTCGGACACAAGCAGCTCACCGAAGACGTGTGGGATACTTTCGCAACGATCTATACCGTAGGCTCCGTACATCAGGGTGTGATCAAACGCATTGATGCCAAAGGAGCTGTCGTCGAACTCGAGCAGGGCGTGGAAGGACTCGTGCCACCCAAGCACCTCAAGGCCGACAATGGCAAAGATGAGCTGAAAGTAGATGACGCTTCTGACTTTATGGTGATCGAGTTCAACAAAGACGCCAAGCGTCTGCAGCTCTCGCATTCCCGTACATGGCAGAAAGAAGAGAAAAAGCCCGTGGAAGAGAAACCGGCCAAATCTGGCAGCGGTAAATCCAATATCCCTGCCGGTCAAAAAGCAGGTACCACGACCCTCGGAGATCTCGATGTGCTCGCCAAGCTGAAACAACAGATGGAAGCGCAGGAGAAAAAAGGGAAAGGGGCTAAATCTGCCGCTGTACCTGAAACAGAAGTTGCCGATGTACCTGAGGTATCTGAAGAAGAGACCGAAGAAACACAGGACTAAGAAGCCTGCAAGGCTTGTGAATAAGCAGCCGCTCTCCAAAGGAGCGGCTGTTTTTTATTTACTGCCCAGCGTAAATTTCAGGTGGTTTACCAATACCTGCACAGGGCGGTAGAGGTGGCTGTTGTTGGGAATAATGATGTCGCACAACTGCCGGGTGGGCGCTACGTAGCGGCTGTACATGGGTGCCACAAACTTTTCATAATCGCGCAAAATCTCTTCGATAGTGTAGCCCCGCTCGGAGTGGTCCCGCCGCAACCTGCGCGCCAGGCGGATGTGCTCATCGGCCTCCACAAAGACTTTGAGGTCCATCAGCCGGGCAAGTTCGCTCTTGTGATAGATAAACAAGCCCTCCAGCACCACCAGACGGGAAGGCTTCAGCTCCAGCGTGCGGGGCGTTACATTGGGGTTGTTAAAGACATACTCTTCCCGGAAAACCGTTTCTCCGTCTAATATCCTGTGTACGTCGGAGATGAGCAGGTCGAGGTCCACCGAATCAGGGTGATCAAAATTGACCAGTCCATCTTCATTGCGCACCTGCTCTTCGAGGGGCAGATAGTAATTGTCCTGGGAAATAAGGGTAACCTGATCTGCGGGAAGCTGTCCCATAATCTGAGACAGCAGAAAGGTCTTTCCGGAGGCGCTGCCCCCACAAATCCCGATCATGTATGGCTTCTTGTTCATGAATTAATTGCCCGACATCGCAGCAGCGATTTCTTCGGTGATTTCGAGATTATGGAAAATGTTCTGAATGTCGTCGTCTTCCTCCAGGATTTCGAGGAGCTTGAGTACGGGGCGGGCGCGCTCAAGGTCGAGGGCCACCTGATTGGCCGGAATGCGCTGCAGAGAGCTTTCCGCTTCTATATTCAGGGACTCCAGGCGCGTGTTCAGCAGGCCGTAGTCTTCAAATGCACAGGTAAGAATAAAACTGCCCTCCTCCCGCTGGATGTCCTCCAGACCATATTCGAGCAGCTGCATCATCAGCGTGTCTTCGTCGAAGCCTTCTTCCGGAAACATAAAAACTCCTTTCCGGTCAAACATAT
>RDXT01000152.1 GCA_004292985.1 Bacteroidota bacterium | reverse complement strand
CTCACCGTCACCGAATACACCCCAGCAGGCAATGCACCCAGATCCAGGCGTGTACTCCAGAGCGCAGTCACCTCAGAAGTAGTCTGGTAGAGCAGGCGACCCTGGAGGTCATGCAGCAGCAGGACATACTGTCCCGGCTGGGAGGCCGTCACGGTGACCTCTGCATAGTCGCGGGTGGGGTTGGGTGCCAGGGAGAGGGTAGCATCGAGGGCGCTATGGCCGAAAATCCCCAGCAGCGGACTGCCTGTGTAGCGGTAGTATTTCCCTTTGCTGTTGGGGTTTTGCCATTCGCCTGCGAAGGCGGTGTTTTCGTCCAGAAACTCAGCCCAGCCTGCATTTTCGCCCAGGCCGATTTCAAGCCAGCTGATGCCCCGGTTTTTGCTGACCCAGGTTTTGAAAGGCCCTGTAAGGTTGCTGTTGCGCAGCACAAGTACGATCACTCCCGAACCGGGGATCATGGTGATGGAGGTGGGCAGGTACTGGCTGTCTGCGGGTGCGATGTCCACCCAGTTTTCGCCGCCGTCGCGGGTGAAATATACCGCCACTTTGTTGTTGAAATAGTCGAAGCCGCCGAAAACACCGACTGATGTATCTGCAAAAGAGATGCTTTGAATACTGGCAAAGTAGCCTGTCTCAAAACTCTCCCAGCTCAGTCCCTTGTTTTTGGAGCGGAATACGCGCCCGTTGGTGGACATAAACCAGAGCCAGTCGCCAACCGATTCATAGACATTAAACAGGCCGTACTCGTTGGGCTGGCCATCGAGGGCAGAGCTGCGGGGTGCGCGGGCCCAGGTAGTACCGCCGTCGCTGGTGCGCAGCACTTCGAAGTGGAAAGTGGTATCTGTGGGCGCATGAGAGGGATCACCCAGCGCGTAGCCCTCCTGCGCATTGGTAAAAAACACATTGTTTACAAAGCCGCCCGGCAGGTTAAATCCCGGCAAGGTCACGGTACTCCAGGTCTGGCCGCCGTCAGTGGTTTTCAGCACAAACTGGGCGAAGGTATAGAAGTCCACCCCGGTTACCCATGCGCGCTGCGAGTCCACAGCGCTGATGGTGCTCAGGAAGGGACTCCCGGTGATAGGCAGGGTGTCTGCGCTCCAGGTCAGGCCGCCGTTGGTGGTACGCACGAACCATACTCTGGACGAGTCTTCAAAGAAGTAGAGGCTGTCGGTAGGAGTGTACTTCTGGCTGATGCCCCAGGCCACCTGATCGCTTACGGCATCCAGGGCCTGGGAGCCGACTTTGTCGGAGATATTGGGCACTACGCCCGTCCAGACGCTTGCCGGTTGGGCGAACAGCTGCGAAGTGAGGAGCAGGATGAACAGAAAGGTAACGGTTTTCATATGGATAAGGATTAAGAGTTGCTGTAGGGACACTCAGGGGTAGGGCGAAGTACGGGCGACGGCGGGAGCATTCATTGTAAAAATCCGAACCAATCAGCCCTCCCTGCTCATCAGGCCGCTCATGCCGCCTTCGTGCTGTTTCAGCATGCGCTCGGTATCCGCAAAGCGACGGAAGTATTGGGCGGGGGTAAGCCCGGCAAAGCGCTGGAACTGATGGATCATGTGAGACTGGTCGTAGTAGCCGAATCGCTCCACGGCATCCATCCAGTTTTGACTGGAATGTCGCATGAGGTTGTTGACCATGGAACGAAAGCGGATGATGTTCAGCCAGGATTTGGGGGTCATGCCTGTCTGCTCGGTGCATTGTTTTTCGAGCCAGCGGTCTGAGCAATTAAATTTTACGGACAGATCTTTCACCGAGGCCATGCCTGAGGTACGGATCATGTGGTGAATCACAGGGGTGAAGTCATGGGTGCTATGTGGCTGGCGCTGCAGGAAATAGCGGAGCAGGTATCGCTGCACGAGCGCTGCCGCGGCTGCTGACTCGTGCTGGTCCCACAGGCGCTCCTGCAACTCTGCGAAGGGTGCGTAGATACCGGCGTCCTCCAGGGTATGTACTTCATTGACAAAGCCTTTGAGGGTATCTCTCAGCAGATGGCTGGCTCCGGTCGCATGCAGGATCACCATCACGAAGCGGACCGTACCTTCAAAATAGCATTGGGTATAGATACTGTTTGCCGACAGGATCGCAGGGGCATCCAGCAGGGGCCGGGGGTAACTTCTCCCATCTGACCCGTGCTTCAGGCTGGTATGGGAGGGGGCCGAAAAGGGGAAGATGAGCATGGGCATGCCGCGGGCACCCACATGGTGCCAGACGCCTTCCGGAAAGTTGGCGTTTGCTACGACCAGATTGAGTACAAAGGGTGCTAACGCAGGATGGGGTGGGTAGAGCTGTACCATGGTGTGAAGTTCATGTGTGTGTATCAAAGGAAAACCCTGACTTCACTAACTTATGAAATATTGGGTTATAAAAAAAGTTCCTGTATGCTTAATAACCTGAGGATCAAGCATAGAGGAAGTGATACACACATCATACCCATACGGACTTTCTTCACATTGCAAACTGGAGGTACATAGCCGCGCAGCAACCTTTCTTCTCCGTGAAACTCCGTGCCTCTGTGTCTCTGTGTAAAAACCCAGAAACCCCTCAGTTCCGCAGCGGCTTACCCGTCTGCAACATATGCTGAATCCGCTCCTGCGTCTTCTTCTCGCCGCAGAGGCTCAAAAAAGCCTCCCGCTCGATGTCTAACAGGTACTGCTCCGATACGAGGTTATTGGTCCCGGTCAGATCACCGCCACAGAGTACAAAGGCCACTTTCGAGGCGATTTTGGCATCGTGGGCAGAGGCAAACCGGCCATACTGCATCCCTGCGATCCCCGCCAGCAGCGAGCTGAGGGTGTTGCGGCCCAGCACCGGAATGTCCTTGCGCGGCGCTACAGGCGTATAACCATCGGCAGCGAGCTGAAGCACCGCTTCCTTGGCCTCGGCAATCCGGCGGGCAGAGTTCACCACAATGCGGTCCGTAACCCGGAAAATATCCATTTTGCGGGCTTCCTCAGCCGAAGTAGCCACTTTCGCCGTAGCAATATTCATCAGATAGTCCTGAATCACACCCGCACCGATCGCACCGGGTTTGCTGTATTTGTCGGCTGCGCGCATCGCAAATTCTTTGGTGCCGCCACCGCCGGGCAGGATACCTACACCCACCTCCACCAGACCGATATAGGTCTCCGAAGAGGCAACCGCCATCGCGGAGTGCATCGTAAACTCGCAGCCGCCGCCCAGGGCCATCGCATGGGGCGCTACCACCACCGGCACACCGGCAGTGCGGATCCGCATGGAGGTATTCTGGAAGGTACGGGTCGCCAGATCGAGTTCTTCCCAGTCGCCCTGGCCAGCCATCATCAGCACCAGCATCAGGTTGGCCCCTACGGAGAAATTGGTGCCTTCATTTGCAATCACCACGCCGTTGTAGCCGTTTTTCTCCGCATATTCAATGCCCTGGTGAATGGCCTTCAGCACCCCTTCGCCGATGGTGTTCATCTTGGAATGGAACTCGATGTTCAGCACGCCGTCGCCGATGTCTATCACCGAAGCATCGGCATTTCCCAGCACGCGCTTAGGCTCGCGCAGGGTGTCGAGCAGGATCAGGCTGCCCTGGCCGGGGATCGGCTGGTAGGACTAGCTGCGGACATCGTAATAGTAACGGAGGCTGTTTTCGGTTTTGTAAAAGGTCTCGTGTCCCGCAGCGCGCATTTCAAGGACC
>RDXT01000151.1 GCA_004292985.1 Bacteroidota bacterium | reverse complement strand
GACCAAAATTGAATAAGCACCAATACGGATAGAACCATTTATCCGCCACAGCGCATTTTCAATTTTGGTCTAAACATCACATTCTAAACTACAATTCAACATAAGCATATGAAAAAGGGATTCATTACAATATTATTTATCACTAGCATTATTGCTTGCAAAAAGGATGGTGGTTTTTTAGATAGCCAAGCCATTACACTTAACGAAGCAGCTGTATTTTCTGATAGTGCAAGAACAATGGCATTTCTAACGGGTATTTACTCTGATATTGCTTTTAGCTTCAACAAAGGCCGTTGGAATTCTCATGGTAATACAGAACAAGCAACCGACGATGCAGAATACAATTATTCCGGTACGGCTCAAGCTGCTGTGGTACTATACAATGGCAGTATTTCGCCTACTGGCTATAACTTAAACACTGCATTGCTAGATTTCTGGAACACGCCGTATGCCAATATTAGAAGGGCAAATATTATGCTTAATAAAATCGGGTTATTTTCGCCTGAATCCGTATCTTTACACGCTCTGAACCAATGATAAGGCTTTGTTTTCTGCTAAACTGAATGGATAGCCCTTCGCATAACTCTCCCGAAATCGCGTCTTTTAATGCGATATTTAACCAGTACTATGACGGGGTGAGGAACTTCATATACTACAAATCCGGTAACATCGCCTTAGCCGAAGACCTCGCCCAGGAGGCCTTTTTAATTTTGTGGAAAAAGCGGGACTCCATTGACCCGGAGAAAGTAAAAAGCTACCTCTATACGATAGCCAACAACTTGTTTCTCAATGAAATAAAGCACCAGAAGGTGGTGATGAAGTTTCAGGAGCAGCCCGCGCCCCAGGCTACTGCCGAAAGCCCGCAGTTTAATATGGAGGAGGAGGAGTTTCGCCAGCAGCTCGAAACAGCCATTTCGGGCCTGCCGGAAAAAAACCGGACTGTCTTCCTGATGAACCGGATTGACCGCCTTACTTACAAGGAGATTGCCGACATGCTGGGCATCAGCATCAAGGCTGTGGAGAAGCGCATGCACAAGGCCCTGACAGAGCTGCGCAACCTCTACTCAAGAATATGAACGCATGATAAATAAATGCACACACTGCTGCGGTTTTTTCATATAATCTAATTATCTTGCCTGTTGGGTAGGGTATTTCCTTTATGGGCTGTATTAGCTTTGAATCGGAAAATACAGTTATGAGTCAACAAAACCCCCAGGACGAATTACTTGCTCAGCTACAACGGCAAGCCTGGGACGACGGTGGGATAAAATCCTGGGAAAATCCCGATGAAGCCGCCGACCTGCAAAAAATTGCCCTGGCTGCCACGCAGCTGAGGGTGCCCGCTACGTTGTCGCGCGAGGAAGCCTGGCAGCGTACCCTGCAACGCATCGAAGCGAGCGAATCCGTCGGTACCAAAGTCCGGAGCATGCGCTTTCCGATGTATGCCCGTGTGCTGAGCGTAGCCGCTTCGGTAGCCGCGCTGATCGGAGCCGTGGTCTTGTTTAATTTTCTGAATGCAGAGAAGCCGACAACCATCATGGCCGCCTCCGGGGAGCGTGTCCCGATGTACCTGCCCGACAGCAGTTTCGTTACCCTCAATGCAGGGTCTTCGATCTCTTTCGACAAAGGAAGCTGGGACAGTGACCGGAAGGTAGAACTCGAAGGCGAAGCCTTTTTTGACGTGAAGTCCGGAAGCCGCTTTGTCGTAAAAACCGCCTCCGGAAGCGTGGAGGTAATGGGTACAGAATTTAATGTGCGCATACGCGATGGCCGTATGGCTGTGGCCTGTTATGAAGGAAGTGTAAAAGTGACTGCAACAGGCAAAGGATTTGTGGTGCTGAAGCAGGGCGAAGTTGTGGAAACCGATGCATCGGGTGCCGTAGCTCCCCGCTCCGAAGAACTGCCCTCCCAGCCTGAATGGATTTCCGGTCGCTTTGTGTTTGATCACGAACCGTTCCCGGCTGTTGTGGCCGAACTCGAACGCCAGTTTAAAGTGCGCGTCGAAGCAAAGGGAATGGATCAACGGACGTATAGTGGTTCTTTTTACAATGACGATCTGACTACGGCTTTGCAGAGACTCTGCGAACCGATGGGACTGACAATTCAAGAACTTGAACCCGGACACTACCGCCTTGCTCCAAAATAAATAGCCACAAGAAGTAGCGGCTGAATTTTATGGCGATTTTCCGATTTCTGGCCGGTCTTGTACTGGCCACTTTCTGTATCTGTAGCGTATCAGCTCAATCCAGCCTCAAAATCAATGAGAGCTTCCGCAACCGTCCCCTGGCGGCTGTGCTGAAACAACTGAGCAAAAAATACCACATTGATTTTGCGGTAGATGATCAGAAAGTAGAATCGGTACGCGTCTCCTGCGAACTGGTAAATTATTCGCTCGAAGAGGCAATGCCCGAAATCCTCAGAGGAACCAGCCTCGACTACGCGATCCACGCCAAGTTACAGGTAACCATTTTCCCCAGAGAAACCCGACAGTTCCAGAATGCCGCAGTTTCTTATATGATAAAGGGAACGGTTCGCGACTTTCAGAATAAGCAGCCTCTGCCCTACGCCAATGTAAAACTCAACGGCATTTCGAGAGGTGTAACCACCGACGAACAGGGCCGATTTGAAATCATCCTGCATCCCGGCGACCCCGACTCCCTTGTGATTTCCTACCTGGACTATGAGCGGCTCAAGGTAAAAACAGATACGCGCGTCTGGATGAATATTTTTCTTCAGCCCGTCTTGCGCCGCCTCGACGATGTAGTGATCACAGACGGCAATACCAGCGAAATAGATGTTAAAGGACCGGGAGCCTTTTCGCTTTCACCCGGCAAACTGAAACTCCCCTCTGCCGGAGACAGCGATCCCCTGACCGCCCTCCAGCGAATGCCGGGCGTCGCAAGCGTAGATGAGTCTGCCGCCAATCTGTTTGTCAGAGGAGGGACACCGGATCAGAACCTGATACAAATAGACGGGATACCGATTTACCAGCCCGGACACTTCCCGGCAGTTGTCAGTGCCCTTAATCCCAGAGCCGTTCGGGAAATCAATGTATATCGGGGAGGATTTGGCGTTCGCTATGGCGGACGCCTTTCTGGCGTTATAGACATGGTGGGTTATCCGCTCAACTCCGACAAAAGCAAGGTCGGTGCGGGCGCGAACCTGCTCAATGCCAATGCCTATTTTCAGGCACCTGCGCCGGGACCTCACGGGGTCATTTTTGGCGCTTTCCGCCGCTCTCTCTCCGATATATCTTCGCTGAACTGGTACCAGCGTTTTCTGGACCAGCAGATTCAGCGGGGTGTGATCGCCCGCGACCGCGCATCGGATACCGATTTTTCGCGGCTGAATCCCCGTTTTGCCTTTGGCGATGCTTTTCTCAAGATGGCCTGGCAGCCCGGCGAAGCCGACTATATCTCCCTGACCGCTTTTGGTAGCCGCGACCGCCTTTCCTACAACTACCTCCCCGGAGGCCCGGCAAAACCCGAAGAAAAAGCCGGAGATGAGGTGCTCTACCACAATACAGGCGTCAGCGGCACCTGGGCAAGGCAGTGGAACAGGCGCTTTTACAGCACCGGACAAGCCGTATTTGCCGGATACTCCAACCAGTACGACTATTATTACGACTATCAGGGAACCCAATATACCTTTCAGCGGAAGTTTTCGCAGGATAA
>RDXT01000150.1 GCA_004292985.1 Bacteroidota bacterium | reverse complement strand
AGACACAAGACACAAGACACAAGATGTTAGACTGGAGACTGGACCTTGAAAACTTTATTGCGGGGGTTCGGCAAGCTCACCCACCGCATAATGTTCCCTGAAAACTGTTCCCTGTTCCCTGTCCCCTGTCATATCCCCAGAATTCTCCGGTTGGCTTCGAGGTCCATGCCGCTGTCGGCAAAGTCGTCGAAGGCCCTTTTGGCGACCTGGATGATGTGGTTTTCGATAAAGGGGGCACCTTCGGCAGCGCCTTGCTGGGAGTCCTTGATACAGCATTCCCATTCCATCACCGCCCAGCTATCGTAGCCGTATTGGGTGAGTTTGGAGAAAATGCTGCTGAAGTCCACCTGACCATCGCCAAGGGAGCGGAAACGGCCCGGACGATCCACCCAACCGAGGTAGCCGCCATACACACCTGCTTTGCCACTGGGGTTAAATTCAGCATCTTTTACGTGGAATGCCTTGATGCGCTCGTGGTAAAAGTCAATAAACTGAAGGTAGTCGAGCTGCTGAAGGATAAAGTGGCTGGGGTCATAGTTGATGCAGCAGCGGGGGTGGTTGTTGACCAGGGCGAGGAAACGCTCGAAGGTCGCGCCGTCGAAAATATCTTCACCGGGGTGGATTTCGTAGCAGACATCCACACCCACTTCGTCATAGGCATTGAGGATCGGCAGCCAGCGGCGGGCCAGCTCTTCGAAGGCGGTTTCGACCAGACCTGCGGGGCGCTGGGGCCAGGGGTAAATATAGGGCCATGCCAGCGCGCCGGGGAAGGTAACATGGGCACCGAGGCCAAAATTGCGGCTCGCTTTGGCGGCCAGCATCATCTGCTCGACGGCCCAGGCGGTGCGGGCTTTGGAGTTGCCATGCACTTCTTTGGGGGCAAAGCCATCGAACATGATGTCGTAGGCCGGGTGCACCGCCACCAGTTGTCCCTGGAGGTGGGTCGAAAGCTCCGTAATGGCAACGCCTGCATCGGCGGCAATGCCCTTGATTTCATCTACATAGGTGGTGCTTTCGGCGGCCAGGCGCAGGTCTATCGCGCGGCTGTCCCAGGTTGGGATCTGCACACCGATAAATCCGAGGTCCGATGCCCAGCGGCAGATGCTCTCGAAGCTGTTGAAGGGAGCTTCATCCCCCATGAACTGGGCGAGAAAAATAGCGGGTCCTTGTATCGTTTTCATCTCAGGTGGAAAGTTAGTAGAAGTAGGGTAATGTCCGGCTCTGTCAGAATCTTTGGTTATTATAGGGTTTTTCGCTGTGTTTGGAAAACTTTTGTGCAAATCAGGGCAATGAATTCGTTTTCCGGGCGCAACTTCGCCTAAATTAATGCGAAAAGATGGAACGTCATGCAGTAATTATCGGCGGCGGACTGGCGGGCAGTTTCATGGCGGCCCGCCTCACAGCGATGGGCTGCCGGGTCACGATGATAGACGATGCGGCCCCCGGAAGTGCCTCACCGGTAGCGGCGGGTCTGTTTAATGTCATCACCGGGCGTTTCGGTGCCAAAACCTGGATGGCCGATGTGTTGCTGGCAGAACTAAAGGCTTTTTTTGCCCTGCCGGCCTTCGCTCCGCTGGGCAGCTACGTTCACCCGCTGCCGATCTACAGGCCTTTTCACGATACGGGCGAGTACAACACCTGGCTGGGCCGCAGCGCAGATGAGGCGTACAGCCGCCTTGTGCGGGTCGAAGAGTTGCCCCTCATGCCCGCTGAGGTCGAAAATCCGCTGGGAGGGATTTCGGTGCTGCCCTGCGGCTGGGTTCACACAGGCCCCATGCTCGAAGAGATGTGGCGGATCATGGCGGAGGGCGGACGCTTTACCCGTCTGCAAAAAACGCTTTCGTATGACAGTATTGACCTGGCTACCAGGCAGATAGAGGGACTTCCATTTGATGATCTGATTTTTGCGGAAGGCTGGCGCATCCGGGAAAATCCCTGGTTTGGCCATTTGCCCATCCTTCCCAACAAAGGAGAAATATTGACCATAGAAAGCGACAGTCCCGACCTGCCTTTTATCCTCTCTCAGAAGTGCTACCTGATTCCGCTGGGGCAGGGGCGCTACGTGGCCGGGGCTACCTACGCCAACCAGTTCGGCGACATACAGCCCAGCGCGGCGGGTCGGGAAGAGATTTGCGCGCAGCTCGACAAGGTCTGGAAGGCCCCCTACCGCGTGACAGAACACCGCGCGGGCATCCGCCCCACCACCCCCGACCGCAGGCCCATTTTCGCCCGGCATCCGGAGTATCCCTTCATGTATGCCGTCGCCGGATTTGGCACCAAGGGCCTGCTGAGTGCACCTCATTTTTCGCAGCTGATGGCAGAGAGTATATGGAGTGGCGAATGGCGGATTCCGCCGGATGCTTCGGCAGAGCGGTTCCGGAAGAAAAGCAAGTCATCGTAGTGTCAGTTCCCAGCCTGAAGGGGAGTTTTCAGGGCAGGGTTTTGTTTGCTAAAACATACGGTATCAAAACTCATACGTTCGCAGAAAATTATATGCACCAGGGGTAAGTAATTCACGCTTTGTGAGTTGAATTCCGGTGCTTGTTGTCTTGTATTCATAGCGGAATATCAGGTTATACTGCACCAATCCGCCTGGGCTGTTCATAATTCCCAGGAAAAACGTATTCGGCTGAGAATGCTGCGCCTTAACAATCGCGAGCGCTTCAACCTGTTCTTTAATCATGCAATAATTTTCATAATGGCCTGAAAGAGCGACTTTGTCAACATCACTTATAGAATCCCACTGGGTATATAGGGCTGCATAAAACTGCAAAAAACGCTGCCACTCTGCCGGATCTTGTGAAAAATAATGATACCTTTTATAATCTACACCATGATATAGACCATTTGTGATAACCTTTTTAAATAAAGACGAGTCCCGTTGATGATGTATATCTTTGATTTTCAATAGATTAAGCAGCTGATTTATGTTGTATAAATCTGTCGCAAAACGTGCTGTATCGAGCAAGGTAAGCCTTTCCCGCAGTAGTTTATCCCATTCACACTGGCTATGTATATTTTTTCTGGCCTTAACGAGTACAGAGTCACACGTATATCCATAGCCTATATGATCGCGCAGCTCATATTCGATGAGTAGCCGATCATCACAGGAGACTTTTATTGTATGTGCGATGTATCTCCGTTCGGCGGCAGGAGCTGTCTCTGAAAATGTCAGTTTCTCACTATTCGGGCAAGGGTTTTGATCTGCACATGATATGGGAAAAATGCCACAGAATGTAAGGAAGGCAAAGTCGAAAAAAAAGGTACTTTTATGCGTCTTCATCTGCTTTGTGAAATGGCTTGCATGGATGTGCAGGGGTAAATATAGTTGTTTCCGGGCTGATAGTCAATATCTTCGGCGTGGTTGGCGGTGGGACGAATGAGCTCTTTGGCTGGCAGGTTGCTTCTGAATATTGAAATTTACACAACCATTTCTAAAATAGTATTTGTAGAGCAGTAAAGCATAAACATCGTAGACAAAAAATAACCCTAAAGCCATAAATAAAAACACGCCAAAAAAATCTGTATCATATTTAGGGAAATATGTTATTTTGATTAGCCACAATGCAATAATCAGATTAATGCAAATAATCAGATACTTTCTGCACAAAATTACTTTCAAAAAGCCACTTCCCCTCACTCCCCCAACTCCACCCCCTGAATCAGCAACTCATT
>RDXT01000149.1 GCA_004292985.1 Bacteroidota bacterium | reverse complement strand
CAGACGGACATCCAGGAGCGGCATTATATCGGCCCTGCTGCGCAGCACCAGTTTCTGGTCCGGAGCCACCTGCACCGTACGCTGGGCGGAGGCTGGGAAGTATCTGCGGGCATGTGCGTATTTCTGCAAAACCCCAACGACCCGCTGGCGACAGATCCGCTTACCGTGCCCGAACTACGTCCGCACCTCGAAAGCGTGTATAAACAAAAGCTGGGCCGCCTGACCTTAGATCACCGATTCCGGGGCGAGGCCCGTTTTTATCACCATACCAATGCGGCCCGCACGGCGCTGGAAGAGGGGTATGCATATAGCAACCTGCGGTTCCGCTACCGCCTTCAGGCAAGCCTGAGGCTGTGGGAAATCGGTGAAAATCGCTACCTCAAGCTCAAACTGAGCGATGAAATCCACCTCAATGCCGCCCGCCAGGGGAACGTTACCTTTTTCGACCAAAACCGCATCTACGCAGGCATCAGCACCGACCTCAGTCCTAACCTCAATGTGGACATCGGCTACCTGAACTGGTTCCAGCAGCGCTCGTCCACGGCCTATTTTAACCGCCACATTGTGAGTGTGCTGGTGTATCACAGGCTGGGAACAGGGAACAGTTGACAGGGAACAGGGTTCAGGGAACAAGGTTTATGGAGCAGTTGACAGTGTTTCAAAGCCCTGACGGGGCGCAATCTGATAGCAAGGGGTGCAGCCCCTTGTCGTCAGGAACAAGGAACAGGGAAAAAGGGGTATGATTGGGCATGCATTTCTTCCTACCTTTCCCATATGAACTCCGCCGACGCTTTTTATCTCCGGCAGGAAGAGCCTGCCAGAGGATGCCTGCTGGCATTACGGGAGATAATTCTTGCCCAGGATGCAGACATCACGGCTGTATGGAAATATGGCATGCCTTTCTTTTGCTATAAAAATAAAATGTTTTGCTACCTGTGGTTCCATAAAAAGTACAAGCAACCGTATCTGGGCATCGTTGAAGGAAAACACTTTGATCACCCGGATTTACTCCAGGAAAAAAGATCGCGGATGAAGATTTTGCTTTGCGATCCGGATAAGGATATTCCCGTAGCGACGATTGGGTCTCTTTTGCAGCAAGCGCTCGACCTGTATCGGCAGAGGGAGTAACTTATTTTTCTCTTTTTCATCCGTTTTGATCCGCCCGATTGTCAGAGAGGTATCTTATCACTGATAAACGTTTGCCTTATGACAATGCCAGAAAGAATGAAGCAACTCCAGATCGCTGAATACGGTTCAGCCAGCGTTTTGCATGTAAATGAAGTGCCCGTTCCGGCTCCGGGACCCGGCGAGGTACTGGTCAGGGTGCTGGCCGCAGGGGTTAATTTCGCCGATGTTCTCCGCCGGAGAAACACCTATTTTATGCCGACGCCGCTGCCCTATGTGCTTGGTGCGGAGGTTGTAGGAGAGGTCGCTGCAACGGGAGAGGGTGTTACGGCACCTCCGTTTGAGGCGGGCAGCCTCATCCTTGCGATATTGCCTTATGGCGGCGGATATACGGAGTATGCCGTTGCTCCGGCAGTGTATTGTGTGCCTTTGCTGCCGCATATAGATCCCGCAGCAGCTACGGCTCTTTTTGTTCAAGGCTCGACGGCGCATCTGATCCTGCATGAGACCTTAGGCGGCGACCTTGCCGGGAAAACAATCCTCGTACATGCCGCAAGTGGAGGTGTTGGGTCGCTGTTGGTACAACTGGCCCGTTTGGCGGGTGCCCGTGTGATTGCAGCGGCCAGTTCGGAGAAAAAACTCGACGTAGCCCGCAGGCTGGGTGCGGAGATCTGCATCAATTATTCCCAGCCGGGCTGGACAGAGGCGCTCATCGCCGCCAACGGAGGAGAGAAGGTGGACATTATTCTCGAAATGGCCGGAGGCGAACTCTACACCCAGAGTTTTGCCTGCCTGAAAACCTTTGGTAAGATGGTTGTTTATGGAGCAGCAAGTGGTGAAAAAGGCTATATTCACTCCGAGCATTTTGTGGATGAAAGCCATTGCCTGATCGGATTTAACCTCGCGCATACCATTCAGCACAAAACGGCACAATGGCAGGCCTCCCTGGGTGCGATGATCGGTCTGCTGGCTGAAGGGAAAATTCAGGTGGAAACTGGCAGCAGATACTCGCTCAGCGATGCTGCAAAGGCACATCAGGATCTGGAAAACCGCATTACTACCGGAAAAATTGTATTAATTCCGTGATGAAAGAGCAAGAAGAAAAAATTCTGAAAGAGGCCCTCGGTGGAAATATTCATGCTTTTCAGCAATTATTTTCCACGTTTCAGAACCCGCTGAAATCCTATCTGTATCGCCTGCTGGCCAGCCGGAGCGATGCCGACGACCTCACCCATGATACCTTTATCCGGGCCTATGATAAACTGCATCTGTACCGGGGCGAGTCTTCGCTCAAAACCTGGGTATTTCAGATCGCAACAAACCTCGCCTGCAATCTGCTGAAAAGCAGAAAGCGCTGGACTCCCGATGTTTCTGAGCAGGCCAAACACCTTGTGATGCAGCAGCCTGCCCTCGCGCAGGCTATCGAAAAGGTCGCAACCTATTCAGAGTCAGCCCGCTACGATATACGGGAGCATATTGACACCTGTTTTACCTGTATATCGAAAAACCTTCCGGTCGAAAACCAGGTCGCACTTATTCTGAAAGATGTGTATGATTTTACGGTGCCGGATATTATCCTTATTCTGGGTAAATCAGAGGGAACCGTGAAATACCTCATTCAGCATGCACGCAAAACCCTGATGGATATTTTCGATCAGCGTTGTGCTTTAATCCGCAAAGAAGGCGTATGTCACCAGTGCTCCGAGCTAAATGGCTGGCTTAATCCCCGGCAAAATCAGCAGGAAGCCCTTATGGAGATTGATATGGTCAAAAGTTCGGGTAAATATCCCCGCGAAGAACTGTACCGGATGCGGGCTGCACTGATCAAACATATAGATCCCCTGCGCTCTGAGGGAAATGAGTTGCAGGAGATACTATTGAAATGCAACCGGATCGTGATGGGAGAAGAGGCTATGCCCGGATAAAACCTGCATGACGAGCATGACCTGCTGCTATTTTCTGCTCAGATACGCTTCCAGTCCCCGGACACCTGTGACCTGTATATCTTCGGCGAGGGGATAGCTGCGTTCGAGGGGGTACACGATCAGGTGCTGCCGGGTGTCGAGGTCTTTACGTGCGATATGGAAACCTCTGGAAACAGACGGAGCTGCGCTGTGTTTGACTTCTATCAACGTATCAGGCGAGCCGCCACGGGTAATGACAATGTCGGCCTCGGAGCCGTCGGCGGTGCGGTAAAAAAATACGTCAGCTCCATTGGGCAGAAGTGCCAATACTTCCTGAAGCACATAGCCTTCCCACGAAGCGCCCAGCACCGGGTGCCGGAGCAGAGCATCGTGGTTGGGCAGGTCGAGCAGGCTGTGTAAAATACCCGTATCGCGGATATAGACCCTGGGCGACTTGACGAGGCGTTTACCTATGTTTGCGTAATAAGGTTGCAGGCGGCGGATCAGATAGGCGGCTTCCAGAAAATCGAGGTAGCGACGCACTGTCGTGGCGCTGATTCCCAGCGAAGCTGCCAACTGGTTCATATTAAGCAATTGGCCGTGAAGGTGTGCCAGCATGGTCCAAAGCCGCCGTATCAGCACCGGATCG
>RDXT01000148.1 GCA_004292985.1 Bacteroidota bacterium | reverse complement strand
GGCTGCAAAACAGGCAGGCGATCTTCCATGACCCCGGTCTCTACGGCTTCTTTCAGGGCCGCTGCCTCGATTAATTCGAGCGAATGGGTGGGTACGAAGTAGATTTTGCTCGTTTCGCCGGGGCTATGTCCGCTCCGCCCGGCCCTTTGCAGGAAACGCGCCACGCCTTTGGGTCCTCCGATCTGGATAATGGTATCCACCGGACGAAAATCCACCCCCAGGTCGAGGCTCGATGTGCAGACCACTGCTTTGAGCTGCCCCTGGTGCAGGGCCTCTTCGACCCAGGTCCGCGTTTCGGCGGCGATGGAGCCGTGGTGCATGGCGATGATGCCCGCCAGATCTGGGTCGCTTTCGAGCAGCTGCTGGTACCAGATTTCGGCCTGCGCGCGGGTATTGGTGAAAATGAGGCAGCTTTTACTTTGGTGAATAATGGGCAATACCTTGTCTATCAGGTGAATACCCAGATGGCCTGACCAGGGAAAACGTTCGATGGTATCGGGGAGCACCGATTCGACTACTATTTTTTTCCGGATTCCGGAGCGGACAATCACTGCCTTTTCAGGCTGGCAGGCATCTCCGAGCAGCACCTCCAATGCCTGCTCCATATTGCCGATCGTGGCAGAAATGCCCCATACACGCAGCTCAGGATTGATTTGCCGCAGGTGGGCGATCACAAGTTCCGTTTGCACCCCGCGTTTGCTGCCCAGCAACTCATGCCATTCATCCACGACCACCACTTCGAGGTTGCCAAACAACTCCGCATGCCCTTTGCCCGAAAAGAGTACGTGCATACTTTCCGGCGTGGTAATCAGTGCATCGGGCATATTGCGCTTTTGTTTTTGCTTCACGGAGCTGTTCAGGTCTCCGCTCCGCAACTCCACACGCCAGGACAGATCCAGTTCGTCGCATGCGCTCTGGCAGGCCCTTGTGATGTCCTTGGACAGCGCCCGTAAAGGGGTGATCCAGAGAGCTTTAAGGCCGCGTTTTTTCTGGGGGAAATGGCTGTTTCGCCGGATTTCACCGAGCAAAATGGGAATCCAGACTGCGTAGGTTTTGCCGCTGCCGGTCGGGGCATTCAGGAGACCACTTTTGCCATCGAGATAGCGCTCCATCATTTCGATCTGAAAAGGAAAGGGCTGCCATCCCCTGCGATGATACCATTCGCGGGCCAGTGCCATCAGTGTCTCCCGGTCGTGTATCATCCAAAAGGGCCTTATTTCAGGGTAAAACGCGCAATTTCTGTATAAACATGCCCCTCTGATTCGTTTTTCGACTCCCACAGAACCAGTTCCCGAACCTCAATATCCGCAGGACGCGGGGTTTGAGGCAGTTCGGGCCAGGCGCTCATTTCGCTGATGCGGGCCAGGGTAATATGGGGCAGGGGGCTGAACCGATCCTGCCGCGAAGGGTCTATCTGACGGTATAACTCCGAAAAGCGGCGTACCGTTTGCAAAAAGGCCTCATTTTTTTCGAAGCGTGCCCAGATCATACGTGGGGGATGGCCGGGAGGTGCCCAGCAGTATTCGTGAAAAGTCAAGCCGAAGGCAGGCATCCGGGCCGAAGCCACCTGGAGCATCGAAATGAGGTTGGGAAGCCTTTCGACAGGTGTTTCGCCAAAAAAACTGACTGTAACATGCAGCTTTTCGGCACTGCTCCAGCGAATCTGACCCTCTGCGGACAGTTGCTGAGACCAGCTCAGGCAGGGTACGAGGGTGTCCGGGCCGGGCCTGATCCCGAGAAAGAGACGTTTTTCTTGTGCTGAACCCAACTCCATAGCGAAAACGGCTTGTGTGTGTGAGGGAATGGGGCTAATATTGACCCCACAACAAATGTAACTTTCCTCGCCCAATTTAACCCCCGAGACCCTATGAGCAAGGACAATTCTTACAGCCTATTTGAGGACGTTTGCAGCTTTGTGGATGAAGCGGCGCAATACACCAACATTCATCCCGGACTGCTCGCCCAGATCAAACAGCCCAATGTGGTGCTGAAGGTTAATTTTCCCATTCGCCTCGACAATGGACAGTACAAGGTAATCGAGGCATGGCGCATCCAGCACTCCCACCACAAAACCCCCGTGAAAGGCGGTATCCGTTACAGCGAGCATGTGACCGAAGACGAGGTTTCCGGACTGGCTGCGCTGATGACCTACAAGTGTGCGATCGTGGATATTCCGTTTGGCGGCGCTAAAGGTGGTATCAAAATCCGGAAAAGCGACTTTACCGACAACGAAATCGAGAAAATCACCCGTCGCTATGCCTACGAACTGATCTCCCGCGACTGCCTCGGCCCTGCGATAGACGTTCCGGCCCCGGATTACGGCACAGGTCCCCGTGAAATGGCCTGGATCGTGGATACCTATAGCGCATTTTACCCGGATTCGATCAATGCTGCCGGTTGTGTAACCGGAAAGCCGCTTTCCCTCGCCGGGGTGGATGGCCGCAATGAGGCTACAGGCCTGGGTGTCTATTTCGGCATCCGCGAAGCGATGGATGTACCTGAAGACATGAACCGCATCGGCCTTTCTACAGGTCTGGCAGGTAAGCGGGTCATAGTTCAGGGCCTGGGAAATGTGGGCTTTCACTCTGCCAAATATCTCCAGGAGGGTGGCGCTGTGATCGTGGGAATCGCTGAGTATGAAGGCGGTATCTATGATCCCAATGGTTTGGATGTGGAGGATGTATTTCGTCACCGCAAGGAGAACAAGTCCATTCTGAACTATAAAAATGCCCAGAACGTTTCGCCCTCGACCCAACTGCTGGAGTACGATTGCGATGTGCTGGTGCCTGCCGCGCTCGAAAACCAGATTACCCCCGAAAACGCCTCCCGGATCAAAGCCCGCCTCATTGGCGAAGCAGCCAACGGCCCCGTAACGGCAGAGGCAGCTAAAATCCTGATCGGAATGGGCAAAATGATTATCCCCGACTTTTACCTGAATGCAGGCGGGGTAACGGTTTCGTATTTTGAATGGCTGAAAAACCTGGCCCGCGTTTCTTTCGGTAAAATGGAAAAACGCCACGAAGCCCTTAATAATCAACGGATTGTAGATGCGATTGAATCTACTACCGGCGTGAAACTGACCCCGCTCCAGCGAAAAGACCTTGTGCGGGGAGCAGGAGAGCGCGATATTGTGGTGTCCGGACTGGAGGAAACGATGGTAGAAGCCTACCATGAAATCCGCCAGGTGCGCGACAGCAAAGGAACCGGTACGCTCCGGAAAGCAGCCCTGGTAAGTGCGCTGGAAAAAATCGCAGCGACCTATCTGGAACTTGGAATATTCCCCTGATCTGAATATGAATCAATTGTTGTTGGTTTCTCAGGCGGCCGGCGAGGCCGATGTTGTACTCAGTTTTGGCCAGGCCATGGCCGGTCGCCTGAAAGCCAGGTACACCCATCACAGTTACGAGCCGGGAAAAGGCGAGTCGGAAGTGATAGCGCTGGCCCGGAAAGAAGGGTCGGATCTGATCGTAGCTCCTGCGGACACCCAGCACAATTTGCTCGGCAAGGTGCTGGGTCCCACCGGGATCAGTCTGCTGCCCAAGGCCCCCTGCCCGGTGCTGCTGCTGCCCGCTGCGACGCAGTTCAGCGGCTTTAAGCACATCGTCTATGCGACCCGCTTCGAGGAGCGGGACTACCGCATACCGCCCTACCTCGAAGCGCTGGCCCAGCGCTGTGAGGCGCG
>RDXT01000829.1 GCA_004292985.1 Bacteroidota bacterium | reverse complement strand
ATGCGCTTATCGCTACTGAAGACGAGCGCTTTTATATGCACTCCGGCATTGATCCTCAGTCCTTTGCGACCATTATCCTGGAGTTGCTCCGGAGTGGAAATGTGCGCGGCGGCAGTACCATTACCATGCAACTCGCCCGGAACCTGTATTCGGAAGTCGGCAAAGAGCGCACCCTGGTCCGCAAACTCAAAGAATACCTGGTCTCAGCCTATATCGAGCGCAAGTTCACCAAGCAGGAGATCATGGAGGGCTATCTCAATACGGTCAATATTTTCGGCAACTCCTACGGCATCGAGACTACCTCCAGCCGCCTGTTTAACAAACACGCCAAAGACCTGAATATCGAAGAGGCCGCCATGGTGGTCGGTATGCTCAAAGGACAGGGTGTCTATAACCCGATCAAACACCCGCAGCGTACCCAGGACCGCAGGAATATTATCCTCAGTCAGATGGCTATCCACGGGTTTATTGACGCAAGCCGGGTCAATATAGACAGCATTAAGGCCATCCCCATAGGCAAATCCATTGTAAAACAGGAAGATACGCACATTGAAGGCCCTGCGCCCTACTTCCGGGAGTATGTGCGGCAGCAGATGGAGGAATGGTGCGAAAAAAATGGATATAACCTTTACCGCGACGGTCTGCGCATTTACACCACTCTCGATTCCCGCCTGCAGGCCCATGCAGAAAAGGCCGTAACCCGCCACATGCAGGAACTTCAGAAGGATTTCGACAAAATGGAGGGCAAGGGCGCACACTTTTTTAATGAGGACCCGACCCTGATGCTGGACCTCAGGCGCCAGACAGAGCGCTACCGCCTCGCGCAGAAAGCAGGCAAAAAACAGGCGGAGATAGATGCCGAATTCAGGACCAAAGTACCGATGGAGGTTTTTTCGTGGAGCGGCCCAATCGATACAGTGATGACGCCCGAAGACTCTATCCGCTACTATGCACGCTTTCTGGAAACGGGCCTCGTGTCCATTGATCCGGGAAGCGGGCAGGTAAAAGCCTGGGTGGGCGGCATAGACTTCCGCTACTTTAAATATGACCACGTAGCTACCGGAAAACGCCAGGTAGGCTCTACCTTTAAGCCTTTCGTGTACGGGGCCGCCGTTCAAAATGGCTACGCGCCCTGCGACCGTTTCCTGAATCAACCTGTGGTTTTTGAAGCGGAATCGGGAGGCGAAAGATGGGTTCCTAAAAATTCGGATGGCAGCATCGGCGGTATGATGACCCTGCGCAGCGCACTCGCCAACTCGGTCAATCTGGTTACGGCACAGATCATGAAGGAACTTACTCCGCATACCGTCGCAGAGTTTGCCCGGAATATGGGCATTCATTCGCAAATGGACGAGGTTCCTGCGCTTTGCCTCGGCACACCTGACCTGAGCGTACTCGAACTAACGCAGGCATACAGCACCTTTGCCAATATGGGTGTGCGGATCGAGCCTCAATTGGTTACCCGCATCGAGGACCGCAACGGAAAGCTGTTGGTCAGCTTCCCCACAGAGTCGCGCGAGGTCCTCAGCCCCGAAAAAGCTGCACAAATCATCGACATGCTTCAGGCTGTGGTGGACCAGGGCACGGCCCACCGCCTGCGCTACCGCTACAACCTCAAAAATGAAATTGCCGGCAAAACCGGAACGACCCAAAACCAGTCGGATGGATGGTTTGTCGGCTTTACGCCCAACCTCTGTACCGGTGTCTGGGTGGGCTGCTCGGACCGCCGCATCCGTTTCCGCTCCATCGCCTATGGTCAGGGTGCCAATATGGCCCTGCCAAGCTGGGCCTACTATATGCAGAGCGCCTACGCAGACGATAAACTGGGCTTCGATGCACCTCCCTTCATCAAGCCCCAGAGCGTTTCTACTGCCTGCGATCCTGTGCAGACAAGCCCGGACACCCCCTCCGACGGAGCTGATCCGGATTATTTCGAGGGTACCTGATCTGTCAAAAAAAATAGAGCCGGCCCCCATCGGAACCGGCTCACCAACCAAAACCTAAAAGGCACATTCTTAGGGAAAAGAACCCTGCCCGCCTTTTATGTTATTCCCGTATCAAGCGAAATACACCCACGTCCTGGCTTCCGATGCGTATCTGAAGCAGATAAACGCCTTCCGCCAGCGAGGAAATTGCGATCGGATACTGAGTTAGTCCGGCCTGCAATTCCGAAGCATATACTGCCACTTCCTGCCCCAGCGAATTGAGCAGCCGCAGTTGTGCATGTCCGGCTTCGGGCAGCCACATATCTGCATACACCCATTCCGAAGAAGGCACCGGATATACCCGCAGCACCGAAGCCGTCTCCGGCGCGTCGAGCCGGGCTTCGCGGATTTCGGTGTGCGAAAATCCGCCGTCCAGGTCTTCGTGGCGCAGGCGATAGTAATAGGTAATACCCGGTTCTACCTGATAATCAGGCCATTGATAGCTGGCTCCTGCGCTAAACGGAGCAAGACTTGCAACCCTGCCAATGGCTTCAAAATTTGTGGCATCGAGGCTGCGCTGGACTTCAAAGCCCGCAGAATTCAGCTCTTCGCGGGTCGCCCAGTCGAGCTGGATATGCGTTTCAGCAGCAGCGGCCTTAAACTCGATCCATTCTACATAGAGCGGACACACCGGACCAATGGTGATTCCCAGCACATCCTGGCAGCCGTTTGAGCCTGTTGCTGTAACGGTATAGGGGCCTGGCAGGATGCCTGTCAATGTAGGGCCGGTCTGTACCGGAGTTGTCTGCCACTGATAGGTAACGCCGGGGCCGGTAGCTATGACGGTAATAGAGCCGTTGGCTACGCCACAGGCAGTGGCATCCACCGTATTCACTACTGCCAGTTCGACGGGCGAAGCCGGGCCGGGAACAACCACATTCTGGGTTGAAACGCAGTTGTTGTCGTCGGTTACCGTTACCTGATAGGTGCCGTTTACCAGACCCGTAGCCACATTCGAATCCTGAGGCGGCACTGTATTCCATTGATAATCAAGGATACCCGTACCACCATCTGCTACGACAGTCGCCACGCCATAGGTATTACAGTCCGAGTTGGTCTGGCCAATCAGGGTAATATTAATCGCCGGAGGTGCAGGTACTGTAACTGCCACCGAGGTCTGGCAGCCATTGGCGGCATCCGTCACATTCACGGTATAGTTTCCGGCTGCGAGGTTAGTGGCCGTAGCAGCATTTCCGCCTGCAGGCAGCCATGCATAGCTCAAAGCGCCTACACCGCCCGTAACGCCCACCGTTGCCGTACCGTTGTTTGAAGTGGCACAGGTAACCGCATCTGCATTGAGCACATTGGCTGTGAGGGTGCCCGGCGTTTTCGCTACGAATACGGTAGTGGAGTCCTGGCAGCCCGTAACTGCGTCTGTTACAATAACTTCATAGTTGCCCGAAGCCAGCCCTGCCGCTGTTGCGGTAGTCTGCACAGGCGCAGTGGACCAGGCATACTGATAAGTGCCGCTGCCATTACTTGCGATAGCGGTAGCGGACCCATTCGGCAAACATCCTGCATTGACTGTTGTGGCATTGACGGCAATGTCTCTGACCGTAACGGTAGCCGTTTTCGAGTCAAAACAAGCCAGACTTGGGCTGTAAGCCGTAATGGTATAAGTCGTCGTGGTGCTGGGGTTTGCAAGAACGCTCGCACCTGTGTTGCTGTTGAGACCGCTGGCAGGGGTCCAGTTATAGGTTGTACCACCCGTAGCGTTTAAGGTTACCCCTCCTTCGCCCGCGCAAAAAGCCGCAGGACCTGTAATCAGGAGATTGGGCTGTGCCTCTACGATCAGCTTGAGGGTATCGGCGCGGGAGAGTCCGCAGCAGTCAGTCTGGTAGCGCAGGAGCACGTTAAATGTGCCGGGGGTATTGAATACCAGGTTATTAAGATTGTCGTAAGTTGTTCCTACATAGGTATTGGGCACGATAGCGCCACCGAAATTCCAGTTGTAGGTATAACCTGTAGCGCCATTCACCGCGAGGAAATCCGCCGGGCTGCCCACGCAGAGACGGTACACGCCATTGCTCACCAGCGGCGCACTCGATTCAGCGATGGGGGTAAATCCACCGTCTATGATCACATTGGCAAATCCGCGGTAGGTATTTCCGTTATACACAATGTCATTGCGGCCGGCTACGCCAAATTCTGCACTGACATTAGCACCTGTCTGAAACTGGAAGGCTCCCGCTGCTGCGCTGAGGTTCCAGTTCGCGGAAGCTACTGCGGAGAAATTGCACAGCGTTCCGGTGCAGGAAACATTGTCCATGCGGATAACAGGCTGCGCTGCGAGGTTAAAGCTAATGTCGCTGGTAACAGGCAGGTTGCCGCCTGTCAGTTGCATAGCGAGGGACTGTCCCGGCTGGCCGTCGCCACCTTTGCCGCCGTCACCACCTTTGCCACCTGCGCCGCCGTCACCGCCGCCGCCGATTTCATTCGTTGCATACAAGGAGCCTTCTCCCTTGATTCCGCCATTGCCGCCGGGGCCACCAGCGCCACCAATTCCTCCGGCACCCGCTGTACCAGCCAGTGCCCGGCAGTTGATAAAGTTGCTTGCGGTACCATTGTTATAGAGGTAAATGGCATAGGAAGAACCGCCGCCGCGTCCGCCTGTGCCGCCCGCACCGCCCTGGCCGCCACCGCCACCGCCACCGCCGCCGTCACCCGCGCCGTGAAGGCTTTGCAGCATGATCGGGCCCCATTGGCCGCCGCCGCCACCGCCGCCACCGCCTCCAGAGCCGCCACGGCCATCCGTGCCATTCGCTCCAGGTCCGCCGGGAGCCCAGTAGCCGTTTACATGCGTTCCGGCAGGCCCGTTTGCTCCAACAGTGCCATTGGCTCCGGGGTTTCCGTTGGTGGCATTAAGCGCATCTATGCCGGGGTTTCCAAAAACACCCCCAATAGATCCAGGGCCACCCACAGCGCCACCACCACCTGCACCACCTGTTGCGCCTGCGCCGCCATTGTTATCAGCTTCGCCCCCTGTACCGCCGCCGCCACCACCGCCGCCTGCGCGGACCGTAGCACCAGCAGTTCCCACAACGCCTGCTCCTCCCGGCTGGCAGCACACATTAGCTCCATTCAGGTCTGCACCGCCATTACCTCCGGCCGTACCTCCACCTCCTGCGCCACCGCTGCCGCCCAATCCGGGGGTACCCCGACCTGTTCCGCCTGTATTGTCAAAGTTTCCATCACCTCCATTCACACCCGGGCTTCCGACTGCGCCGGTTGCACCGATAGCTCCTCCCTGGCCTGCCGAAGCCGCTCCCGGCAAAATCTGGCAGCGCACAAATGAGTAGTTCGAGCAGTTGGTCAGGTGCACACCATAGGTGGACATGCCGGGGCTGTTGCCTGCGGCGGTTGTGATAGTCAGGTCCTGAAAGCGGAAATTGGTTGCATTTTTGATTTCAAACGTAATCAGGCGCTGCTCGCCGGGCAGACCGTCGGGGTTCACCGCCTGACGGTGGATGGTCGTGGCACCTGCCAGAGACGTTTTGCGCCAGCCGTTTGTCCGGTCAAATCCCCCTTCGAGGGTTACATTGCCCAGCAGGTTGGTGATGGTCTGCGTCATATTATAGGTGCCGATGTCCATCTTGATCACCACGTTGTTGCAGGTGGCGAGGTTGAGCGCCCCCAGCAGGCTGGCCGGATCGGCCTGGGTACCTGCGCCTGTGGCTCCGGGGCTGACATAGAGCACGTTACAGTAGTTGGCTGCGGGTGCGCTCACGTTTACGATGGCTGTTGCAGTGTCTTTGCAGCCCAGCGCATCCGTAGCGATAACCGAATAGGTGGTAGTTGCAGTAGGGGTCACGTTCAGGGTAGCGCCGGTAGCAGCGGTATTCCAGAGATAAGTGGTGGCTGTCGCTGCATTAGCTACCAGTTGCACGTTGGCAGAAGGGCAGGCATAGGAAAGCGGCGGGCTTACGGATACCACCGGGCGATCATTGACATTGACAGTTACAAAATCCGAAGAGGTACAGCCATTGGCAAAGGTCGCCGTAACGGTGTAGGTAGTTGTAACCGGAGGCGAAGCAACAGGATTGGCGGTATTGGGGTTGATAAGCCCGGTAGTAGGCGTCCATGTATAGCTGATGGCTCCAGTCGCAGCAGCACTGAGGGTTGTGGAAGTTCCGGCGCAAATGGTAGGGTCTGCACCTGTGACGATCGGAACTGCGCTTGCTAACACATTGACAGTGAAGGCATAGGTACCTGCGCCATTGAGCGGACAGTTATCATCTTTTACAGTTACCGTAAAAAAATGAACGCCCACATCGGCTGCCGTAGGTGTCCAGCAAAACTGAGCCGTGGGAGCCGTGCTGCCATTGCCTGTGATGGTTAGTGAACCTGAAGGAATGCCATTGTTCCAGGTAACTGTGATGTTATCCGCATCTGCATCTGTCATCACAATATTAAAACAGGTCTGTCCGCCAATGCAGGCGCTTGCTTCAAAATTGACCAGATTTCCATTGGTTCCGCTGGCTACGGGGGGAGAGTTGTTGCAGTTGATCACGCTAAACTGCATATCGCGCACCGTTTCGCCGATTTTAATGCCGTTGCGGTATTCCTCTACCCGCACGCACATCACACCGATCTGAATCTGGCTTGGGGTAAAGGAAATCGTACCTGTAACAGGGTTAATCGTTACCCCGGTGGAGCTGGCCATCGGAATCACCGCCGAGTACCCGGCTCCATAGGCCACGGACTGCCCTTCGGCCTGCATACAGTTTACCAGCGAAAAAACCAGGTCATCGCCATCCGGATCGGTAACTCCGTGGTTATAGACAACCGGCTGGTTCACGCATACAATCGGGGTAGGAATGTTATTAAACACCGGCGAGCTGTTGCACGGTGTCAGGGTATTATTGAGCGTTGCGGAGATGTAGGTCGGCTGAATGCCAGGATTCGCAAGCGTTGTGATCGCATAGTTGCGGCAGCAATTGGACCATTTCAGTACCCAGTCTGCGCCACAGCCTGTGGGTAGCTTGAGCGTACCTATATAGGTGTATTGCTGGATACCGAAGGGACTCGTACCCGAGGGGGAGCAGGCGCTTGTCTGCGAGGGGCAGATCGGCGTTACATCCAGCGGCCCGGAAGGCTGGTACAGGTTGATGGTCGAGGTGATACCGCAAGTAATGGAGCGGTACTCCAGCGACTGAACGTTTACCGGGGTAATCCCGGCACAATCCCGGAAAAAAGTGAGTCTCACCGAGTACTCACCGGGTCCTACACAGGCGTAGGTGATGTCTGCGCCCATCGCATGGGTTGCCTCCGCACGCTGAAAGGACAAAAAACAAAGAGCAAGAGCAAGAAAGAGGCAACAGGATGATGGGGTAAAGCGGAAAAGCTTTCTCATCTGTGCAAAGGTTAGGTTTAGGTTGGGGAAAAAAAGAACGACGTATGCGCCCCTTCGCCGGTTGGAGGGGCGAGGGGACGCAGGTCAGTTGTAAAAAAAAGGACTGGGGAAAAGTCGTTCAGCGCAGCTTCAAGTACGCATTTCTCATCACAATAATCAATGAGAAACGCGAAATTCCTGAATAATTAATCTGTATCGTTTGCAAAATAAAAGTGAAAGACCGTCGTTAAAGGAACATTTTTTTGAAATAAGATATTCCCTTCTGTACGTTTAACGAACAAGACTCCACGGTATTGCGGTGGTAAATCTTCCTCCCCGGATATAAATCTGATAATTTCCGGGAGCGATTTCCATACCATCCAGCCGCCAGGTGTGGCGCAGGCCGGGGCTCAGAATGCCTTCGAACACCTGGCCTGCATATCTGCCTTCCGATGTATAAAGGTCTATCTGTACCCGCTGACGCTCAGCCAGTTCCAGCCGCAGCATGGCTTCTTCAGAAGAGGGATTCGGCCAGAGAAATACCGTATAAGGGCGGCCCAGTCCCAGATCTGCCTCTGTCACAGCACTATAATTAAACGCGCCATCTATGTCTATTTGCTTGAGGCGGAAACGGTACAGACCCGCGCTGAGTTCTCCGGTAAGGAAGCTATACTCCTGCGCAGCTCCGCTGTCGCCTGCGCCTTTCACAAATCCCAGGGGGAAAAACTGTTCCGAGCCGGGCAGTGCATACTGCACCTCGAAGCCCCGGTTGGAGCGCTCCGTAGCCGTGGACCAGTCCAGCCGCACACGCGAGCCCTGGATAGCCGCCGTAAAGTCGAGCCATTCGACCGGGAAGCTGGTGACGCAGTTGTCAAACACGCGGATCGCATCAGAGGCAAAGCCGCAGCTAATGCCCAGCGGATCGTTATACACTTTGAGGCGGTAGTTGCCGAAGTGGCTGCCTGTGGGAGTCGGTTGCACAATGTACGGAATCGGCTGGGTATCAGCTACCAGCAGGGAGTCCTCTTTATACCATTCATAATACAGCCACTGCGAAGAGTTGGTGGCAGGACTGGCAGAGAGGGTAATGGGAGAAAGGCCGAGGTCGGGGCACTGGCCCAGGTCACCTACGATGTCCACATTTACTTCCTTGCCGCAAATGCCCAGAAATACGCCGTCAATGGCAAGGTCATTTCCCTGCGCACCCGAAATCAGGTTCCGGATCGCCATATCAGCTGTAGTCGTATTTCCCGAACTCCAGGTACCTGAAATCTGAATCCAATCGGTAGAGTCATTCTGAAGCTGGCGCGGAAGCGGATAAGAAGAGCTGGACTGAAACACACCATCCACAAAATAACCGTTGATCGGGATGCCGTTGATGGTCATTTCGAAGAGCGGGTCCACCTGTGAATAGTTGGGAGCGGGGGTGAAGTACAGATTTTTGGCAAAAACAGAAAAAGTGTAGTCGGTAAAGGGACATACCGGAATCTGCTGCCGCCAGATATCGTCATCGGCACCTGTAGCCTCACTGGGGTCTATGAGCATAAAATTGCCCAGGCCCGGAAACTTGCGGTCGCTGGCCACCCAGATGGTGCGGATGTTAAAGCCGGGCGCGTTGTAGCAGATCACATTGGGGTCATATACCACGGAAGGCGCTACAGAGTACTGACCAAACTGGCAGATATACCCTGCACTATATGCGTAGTCGCTGGTAAACCCAACGTTTCCCTGGTCAAATTCAGGATTTACAATCTGATTAGGGCCTACAACCCCGCATCCACCGGGAATAGGTTCGGTGTTTCCCTGGGAAAATGCAGGGGCAGCAGCAAGGCATAAGGACAAAAAGAGAGCAGACGAAAAGTAGTAAGGGTGTTTCATTCAGTTAGGGTTGGAGTTTTCACGCAGAAAAGACACGTAATCTAACATCCCATCAGCGGATTTTCCGGCAATGGGATTATCAAAGATGCTACAAATAATTCAAAAAATCAAAAGAACCCCGCAGAAGGCCAGCCTCCTACGGGATTGTAACGACACAGCATGCAATTTTCTTGCATACCGGTAGGGTAAAATTCACATAAAGAAACGTCAGCGCTTAGAAATCGGCTTCACTGTTTCTTTGTCCCCGGCAGAAACGACCAGGCGATAGTAGCCTGCGGGAAACAAAGACAGGTCGAGTAGATAGCTGCTTTGGGCCTCGGCCGGGCCGGGAGCGGTGGTCATCAGCACCTGACCTGACTGGTTTTCGATGCGCAGCACGAAGGGAGCAGCCATATCTGTCTCCACTTCGACAGAGACAGGCCCTACCGCCGGATTAGGGAACACCCTCACACGGGGATCGGAGCGGCGCTGCATCACCGCCACGGAATTGGAGTAGTAAATATCCCCCTCCACATCCAGGACCCGTATCCGGTAGAGGTTGCAGCCGGGCAGCGCCTGTGCATCGCACCAGGTATAAGCGGCAGCTTCCCCTTCGGCGGGCAGTGTTTCCAGCAGTTCCCAGGTGCCATCGCGGCCCCCGCGCTCGATTTCGTAGAGCAGCGGATGCAACTGGGCGCTGGCCTGCCAGGAGAGGTCCACTTTTTCGATGTCTTTATCTGCCTGGGTAGAAAGCAGGTACACGTCGGCAAAGGCGGGAGAGGTCTCGTTTGTGCCGCTGAGCCATGTTGCGGAGGCCATCAGCAGAGAATGGGCCGGAAAAGCATCTCCGGCACCGGAATCGCCTGCTTCCAGAAGTTCTGCGGGGAATATGCAATAGCGCGCACCTTGCAAGCCTGCACCAGGCGTCGGGTGTGGCAATTCGCGGCGGGTCGTCATGGGAGTCTGCGCCTGGGCAGCCCCCGAAGTATGGGCGCTCAGGTCGAGCATACGCGCCGGAGCATCGTTGCTGCGCGTCGGCATAGAGGAATAGGCCAGCAAGGCCTCGTACCAAAACCAGGATACCGACTCCCGGCTCGTGTTATGACTCTGCCGGATGCAGAGATGCGCACCGCCCGGGCGGGATTCGTCGCCCAGCAGGTAGGACTCAAAAGCGCTGCGCTCGGAGGAGCTCAAAGACTCGGGCACATCGGCCCCCAGAAACAACACCAGGTCGAAGGCCCGCAGGTGGTCCGTATCCGAAAAACCGCTCTGGTCTGCACTGAGTTTCCAGCCCAGCTGTGTCGCATGGGCGATACACCACTGCTCCAGGCGCTGGCCTGTGGCCGAAGCCCCGCTGCGGTACAGCACCCGAAGTTCGCGGGAAAAGCCCCATGTAGCGGTGACGCTATATAAGAACAAGAGAAAAACCGTGCGTAGAATTTTCAGGTTCATAGAGGTCGGAAAAGTCATTTATTACAGCAAGTGTAATACTGATTTTTCGAAACATATCTCCGATTCGGGGTTTCTTGTTACGAGGTAGGATTCCGGAAAGGCCGCACTTGGAATTAAGACAATTATTCGAATAATTATTTTTAATTATTTTACTAAAAAATGAATTAACATTAAACAATCTGAAAAACCTGTTCTAACTTATTGACTATCAAATACATTTGTAATAAAACCATCAGCAGTTCCCTTTATTACCGAAATTCAAATTGTATTTTCTCCGGGCGCAAAAACCGGGATTAGGTATGAGGCCTTCCGGAGGCAGGTAAGATTTTATGCAGGATCGAAGTGGAGGGCCTTATTCCTTCACAAAGGGCCTTCTTTCCGACACCTGTAAACAGGAAAATACCGTTCCGGCGAGAACCGGAACGGTACACATATAGGGAACAAACCTTTTTTACTGACCTTCGGCAGGCGCTTCAGCCGGAGCCTGGAGGCTGTTGGCATCGGGCAGGGAGGAAGCGTCGTTTACGATCTGGCTTTCAATGGAAGAACCCATGCGGAGGGTTTTTTGTTCAGTCGTACCGACATTTGCCAGGACGTTTGCCAGAAACGCGAGCACCATGAGGGAACCTGCGGCCCACCAGGTAAACTTTTCGATGAAATCATTGGCCCGGCGTGCGCCCAGGATCTGGGTTGCTCCGCCACCGACCATAGAGTTGATGCCTCCGCCCTTGCTGTTCTGAATTGCCACCGCAAGGATGACCAGAATAGCAGCAATTACACAGAGAATACCGGCGATGATATAGAAAGGTGACATTAGGATTCGCTTATTTTTTTGATTCGGGCATCAAAGTACTCCATTTTTTCGGGGAAAAGCAAGCGAAGTTTCTGATATATGCGCAAAGCTTCGCCAACATTGTTTTGCCGCAGGTGCAGACGTGCCAGTGTTTCGGTCGCAATCTCCTCATCCGGCTCCAGACTTGCCTTCGCCAGGCGGTGTTCGCCCTGCATCAACGCAGGATCTGGCGCGGACTGTCGGATGCGGGGTTCCTGCAAAAACTGGTCTATGAGCGACTGCGCGCGTGCCTGTCTGCCCTTCCGCAGCGCGGATGGAGAAGGTACTGCCAGCGGGACACCGGAAGCATAGTGCGAGATTTCTGTGCGCAGCTTCTCCCCTACCCCCCGGTAGCGGACCATTTTTTCCGCTGTGAGCATATTAAGCAGGGCATATCCGGGCAGCGGCTCCGGGAGCAGGCTCAGCGCAAAGTGGCCTTCCGGCTCCGGGGACTTCGCAGCCGCCGGAAACTCCAGCACCACAAAGGGAGCGAAGCCCGTCATGCTTCCGGGGGACTTGCTGTCCGGGGGTAGTACTTCCTCCATAGGCTGTTTCAGTTCAGGCTCTACCCAGAAGAGATGGCCTCTGAGGTAGTTTTTTAACAGGGGTCTGTTCACAGAATACGCAGATGCAAAAAAGATATTATTTCGCGTCGGTGCAAAACGGGCTTTAAGATAATGCAAAAGCGGGAAATAGGGATGCCGCCGGAGCGCATCTTCTACGTGTTCGGCCTCCGCTTCTGTCCGCACACCCGCAGCCGCCATGTGCAATAGTTCGTCTTCTACCATTTGCCGATAGATTTGCTGAATACATCCTGGGTGATCTGCTCCAGGACCAGGTTAATTTTTTCCCGCTCTACCCGCGAAAAATCTTCGTCCGCATCGAAGTCTGTGAAACCCCGGAACACCTGTTCCCAGCCGTCGTCGGGATTTACATTATTCTTAAACTGCACCCGCACCTCGATCGAAAGGCGGTTTTGCGCGGCGCTGTTTACGCCCGTCTGGCTGCTCTGAATGGCTACCGGCAGCACCGAAAAGCGCACAATGCTGCCGCTGAGGCTCACGTCGGCAGCCCCGCTGGTCAGTGTGAGGCGCGACTGGGACAAAAAGCGCTCCTGAAGCTGCTGGCTCACTTCCTGCGCCAGGTAGGGAATGACGATATCTGCTTCGTTGGAAAACTTGTCCACGAAGAGGGTGCTGAGGGTAGCATCTACGTTGCCGCCCGTAAAATTAAAGTTGACCCTTACGCAGCCCACATTCAGGCCCAGCAGGACAATCAGGCAGAGCAGTCTGCCCATATATGGCCACTTAAAAATCAATGTCATAGTTGCGGATTTTACGGTACAGGGTGCGCTCGGAGATGCCCAGTTCGGTAGCCGCCTTTTTGCGGTTGTTCGCATGCTTGTTGAGGGCCTTGACAATCATTTCCTTCTCCTTTTTCTCCAGTGAAAGCGACTCTTCCAACAGTGGCGTTGCGGGGCGGGCAGGTTGTATGGGCTGCACAGGCTGTGGCGCGGGGGTGGAATACACCGAAGGGGTAAAATATCCGCCCTCGTCTTCGACCTCACGGCCTTTCATGCCCATGTAGATCATTTTTTTCAGATCAGCGACCTCTTTGCCGAGGTCATAGATCAGTTTGAGCACCATGTCGCGGTCTCCGGTGCCGAAATC
>RDXT01000147.1 GCA_004292985.1 Bacteroidota bacterium | reverse complement strand
TTGCGGGGGTACTTTGGGTCATGTGTAAAAAAGACCTCAGAGAAATATACACCCTTGACAAGGGGTATATCCTACGGACTGTGGTTCTAACGGCGGTAACTGCCTTGGGTATGTATGCGCTGCTTATGTGATTTTTCTATTGTTACTCAAGGCAAAAATTACCCCCGAACAGCTCAATACCATGAAGGAGCATCTTGAGCGGCTTAGACAACAGGGGATCGAGGCAATAGAGGATTGAGTGATCCTGGGATAGGCCCCACCCCCTACCCTCTTTTTGCACATCTGTGCCCCTGACCCGAAGGCTTTTTCCTTTCTTTTTGTACCTTTGGGCTGTCAAACAATAAAAAATGAACACGCGACTGCTCTTTTGCATCTCCCTTATGTGGGCGCTTTCCTTCTCCGCAGCCTTTGCCCAGGAGGAAGAACCGGACATCAATGCCTTTATCTATGTGGATCAGGAGGCGCTTCCTCTTAATATTGCCGAAATCCGGAGCAGCATCACTTACCCCGAGCGGGCAGTGAAAGACAATGCGGAAGGTACTATGATCGTGCGCATTCTGGTGGATAAAACGGGCACCTATGTCCGCCACCGGGTCATCAAAGAGGTGCACCCTTCGCTCACGGTGGCTGTGGAGCAGCAGATTGCCAACCTGAAATTCAGGCCCGCCGTTGCCAATAATAAAGCAGTGATGCATTGGGTGAATATTCCCTTTGCCTTCAAGCTCGTGGATCAGAAAGAGTCTCAGGTGCGGGCGAATATTGCGGAACTGAATGAAAAGCTCAAGACAGATTCGCTCAGCTATGAGCTGTACCACAAGCGGGGCATCCAGGAAACGGAGATCCGCCAGTATGAAAAAGCCCTGGCAGACTTCAACAAAAGCCTGGCGCTGAACCCCCGCAAGAACAAAAAGAAGGACAAAGGCCCTTATGAATACCTGTTTTATGCCTACTATGGCCGCGCCAGTGCGTATTCGGGCATGAACAAGATCAAGGAGGCGCTGGCAGACTATACTGCCGCCCTCGAAACGGCCACGACCATGAAGGCTGTGGACTCTGCGGTTCAGGCGACCCTCCCCTCGGTGTATCTGGAGCGGGGCTACCTCTACGCGCTCGACAGCGCCTATGCCCCCGCCATCGCCGATCTCAACAAGGCGCTGCAACTCAGCCCGGAAAAGAAATGCGAGATTTACGAGTATCTGGCCGAAATCGCCGTCGCCCAGGACAACCCCTCCAGCTTAGTCGAAAACTACAGCCAACTGATTGTATGCCGCCCCAAGGATTACCTGCTGCGGTATAGCCTCGGCTTTTACAAAGGACGCAGCGGCGACTATGCCGGGGCCGTTCAGGAGCTGAAAATAGCTGCAGACAGCACCGGAAACAAAGCCCTCAAACTTGCCGCAATCAACCGCAGCGCATGGTCCTACCTCCAGTTGAAACAATACGCCGAGGCACTCAGCGAAATTGATAAAGCCTTAAAAATCAACGCATTAACGCCTCTTTCGTATTACTACCGCGGCCTGGTCTTTCATGCGCAGGGCAAAACCGACGAAGCCTGCAAGGAAGTACGTAAATCGCTGAGTTTCGGCATCGAGGGTGATGAACGCGGCGAAGCCGTTGCGTTTATGAAGGAGCACTGCGGAGGCTGGGAGGAGTGAGAGGTATGAGGGAAATAGGGGGTATAGAGGGAATAAGGGGATAGAGGTGGTTTTAGGAAATTGAACATTTCCCTGTAAACAATACGATCTTTCTCCTATCTTTGCGCCAAATTTACGCAAAGAAATGCCGCTTGACGCTTCCATCCGGTCGGTGCTGATTATAGGCAGCGGCCCCATCGTGATCGGCCAGGCCTGTGAGTTTGACTACTCCGGTTCCCAGGCTTCGCTGGCCCTCAAAGAAGAAGGTATCCGGGTTGCTCTCATCAACTCCAATCCGGCGACCATCATGACCGACCCGGTTACAGCCGACGATATCTATCTGTTGCCGCTGGAACCCGCTTCCATCGAGCATATTCTGTCCAAACAGAAGATAGATGCAGTGCTGCCTACCATGGGCGGACAAACGGCCCTCAATCTGGCAATGGATTGCCACAAAATGGGTATCTGGAAAAAGTACGGGGTGCGTATCATCGGCGCAGATGTGGACGCGATCCACAAAGCCGAAGACCGCGAAACCTTCCGGGTGACCATGAACCGGATGAATATCCCTGTCGCAAGGGCCGAAACGGCCAATTCCTTTCTCAAAGGCAAGGAAATCGCCCAGCGCATCGGCTTCCCGCTGGTGATCCGGGCTTCTTACACCCTCGGGGGTGCAGGAGGAGCTTTCGTTCGCGACCCCAAAGACTATGAATCGTTGCTCACCAAGGGCCTTCAGGCCAGCCCGGTACACGAGGTGCTGATCGAGCAGAGTGTATTTGGCTGGAAAGAATATGAGCTGGAAGTCATGCGCGACATGGCCGGCAATAAAATTGTGATCTGTACGATCGAAAACGTGGATCCGATGGGCATCCACACAGGCGACTCGATCACGGTAGCGCCTGCGATGACACTGCCCGACACCATCTACCAGCAGATGCGCGACATGGCTTTCCGGGTATTGGATGAGCTGGGCCAGTTTGCAGGCGGATGTAATGTGCAGTTTTGCCTCGATCCGGTAAGTTCGCAGATTCTGATCATCGAGATCAACCCCAGGGTATCGCGCTCCTCGGCGCTGGCTTCCAAGGCCACGGGCTACCCGATCGCGCGGCTGGCGGCCAAGCTGGCTGTAGGCTACCGCCTCGACGAACTGCCCAACCAGATCACAAAAACCACTTCGGCCTTTTTCGAGCCGAGCCTCGACTATGTGATCGTAAAAATCCCACGCTGGAATTTCGATAAATTCCACGGCGCAGATACGCGCCTGGGCCTCCAGATGAAATCGGTAGGCGAAGTTATGGCCATTGGCCGCAGCTTCAATGAAGCGCTGCAGAAGGCCTGCCAGTCGCTGGAAAACAAGCGCAACGGCATGGGCGCCGATGGCCGCGAACTCCGCGATGTGGAGCGGATCATGCAAAGCCTGCGCGAACCTTCGGGCGACCGCATTTTTCACGTAAAAGACGCGATGCACCTCGGTGTGCCGCTCAAAGATATTCACGACGCGACCAAAATTGACTTGTGGTTCCTCCGCGAAATCGAATACCTGGTGGTGCTGGAGAAAGAAATTTCGCGCCACACGATCCAGAGCATTCCGCGCGAGCTGCTGCTCGAAGCCAAGAAAAACGGCTACGCCGACCGCCAGATCGCTCACCTGACCAACTGCCTCGAAAGCGAAGCGTATCAGAAGCGCATTGACCTGGGAATCAAACGCAGCTTTAAGCTGGTAGATACATGCGCGGCGGAGTTCAAAGCGCAGACGCCCTATTATTACAGCAGCTTCGACGTTGAGAATGAGTCAGTTGTAAGTGACAAACCGAAGGTGGTGGTGTTTGGCTCCGGCCCCAACCGCATCGGACAGGGCATCGAGTTTGACTACAGCTGCGTGCATGGTGTGATGGCCGCCCGCCAGGAGGGTTTCGAGACCATCATGATCAACTGCAACCCGGAGACCGTTTCGACCGACTTTAACATCTCGGACAAGCTCTATTTTGAGCCGGTGTTCTGGGAGCATATTTACGACATCATTCAGCATGAAAAACCTGTGGGGGTTATTGTGCAGCTG
>RDXT01000146.1 GCA_004292985.1 Bacteroidota bacterium | reverse complement strand
CGGAGCGCCCGGTGATACGAAAAATGCCTGATCCCTATCGCTGATTGCCAAATTGTCTGTAATTTGGTCACATGTCGAAACCTGATTTTATTCTCCGCCTCGAACAGCTTCTTGGAGCCGGACTGTACCCCGCTCCGGTGTTTGAGTTTGACCCCTGGGTGGGTTTGTTCCAAACCAAATACGGCAGGCCCAAGTACCTGCTGGACAGCGGGGGGCAGCTTATTGGCCTCAACCTCACAAAGATAGGCCTGACTGATGCTGTGTGGGCTACAATTTCGGGTATGGCCGAAATGCGCCATCTAAAGGTGCTCAAGCTTGAAGAAAATGAGCTGACAGAGTTTCGGCTACCCCCCACCATGATGGGTCTTGAGAAGCTGTACCTCGACGAAAATCCGCTCACCTTTCCCGCTCCGGAAGTGATGAGCCAGGGGATGGAAGCTGTGCTGCGCTTTCTCAAGCAGGCTCAGACAGAAGGCGTACGTGAGGTGTATGAGGTGAAGCTGCTGATTGTGGGAGAGGGAGGGGCAGGAAAAACAACCCTTTGGAATCTGCTTCAGAACCCCGGTTACCCTGTGCCGCTTCCATTGGACCAGCAGCCCTCTACCGTCGGTATTCAGATCAAGGAAGGCTGGTCTTTCCCGCATCCTAATGAGCCAGGGAACGACTTTCTTGTCAACCTCTGGGACTTTGGCGGCCAGGAAATCCAGTACATGACCCATCAGTTTTTTCTGACCCGCAGATCGTTTTATGTGCTGCTGGCTGAGGGCAGAAGAGGGGCAGCGAATTTTGCTTACTGGTTTAAAATCATTGAATTATTGGGGGCGGATAAGGACGGCGAGCGCAGGTTGCCGGTGCTGGCGGTAGTAAATGCCAAAGGTGTGGCCAACCCCGGCATCCCCTACGATCAGACCACTGTGGCAAGCGATTACCCGCAATTAGACGTACATCTCCATCAAGTTGACTTTGCCATCAAAGATTTTCGCCTGAAAGGGCTGGAACAGGCCATCAAAGGGTTGCTGGCAGATAAAACACATTTTCCGCATTTACCCCTCAAAATCCCTACGACCTGGGACAAAGTCCGGTCCCGCTTATCGGAAATGGCTCAGTCTGCAAGCCATCCTTCCGGTGAAAACTACCTGAAGTACGAAGCCTACCAGCAGATTTGTCGGGATAGCGGAATAGACGACGTCGCAGTCATGGATGACCTGGGCCAGTTGCTCCACGATTTGGGCAACATTCTGCATTACCAGGACGATGATTTATTAAAAGAATACGTAGTTCTCAACCCGCAGTGGGCAGTAAACGGGGTCTATGCCGTATTGGAATACGGAGAAATTTCCCAAAATCAGGGGAGATTTGATAAGGCGTTTCTGAAAAATGCGTTTGAGAAAAAAGGGTTTTCAGACACAGAGCGAAAACTGCTGACAGCGCTCATGCTCAAAGACGGCTTTGAGGTGTGTTTTAAAGCCGAGGAAACCAGGGGTGAGATTTTTATTGCCCCGCAGTTGCTGCCTCAGCAGCGGGAAGAATACACCTGGCCTTCTACCGTTGCTCCTTTGCGCTATGTGTATGAGTATCCGTTTATGCCCAAGGGATTGATGGGTCGGCTCATTGTGCGCCTGCACGAGCAGATAGACTCGAACAGCAACAAGAAAAAAATCGTCTGGGAAAAAGGGATGGTATTGACCGATGGCGCAGGTGCCAGGGCGCAGGTAGAGGAAACCCTAAACCAGGAGACCGGCGGTAAGGTAATCCGGATTGAAGTCATCGGCAATGATGTAGAAAGTCGCCGCTTCCTGCTCCGGGACATCCGCCGACAACTGGATGCCATTCACAAACGCAACTTCCCTACGCTCAAGGTTTTTGAAAAAGTACCTTGTTGCTGTGAAGAGTGCAAAAACGATTCCAGCCCCTTGTTTTTTGATGTTGCCAATCTGGAAAAAGGCAGGTCAATAGGCGTACCCGAGGTGCAATGCACCAAAAGCTTTCAGCAGGTGTCCATCAATGGCCTGTTGCGGGGAATTGATGAAGGCGGCATGCATACACACAGAGTGGACCTCTCATGGGTTCGGGACCTGTTGTCGAAAGACAAGATTCGGGAGGCATTAGAGGAGATACGTCAGATTCCAGATAGCGACGGAGAAAACCAGGTAACCCAGTTGTTAGCCCGCCTTACTCAACTGGAGAAGAGCCAAATGGCAGGTAATCTTGATCATCAGAGCTTAATCACGGAAAGAAATGCAATTCGGGATAGCATCCTCAGCTTTTTAGAGACCTTGAAGTAACAGGACGAAATAAGCGGCTATATTTTCAACCGGGACAGCATCCCAATGAATCCTGTAAATTGCCCCCTGAAAACTGTTCCCTGTTCCCTGAACCCTGAACCCTGAACCCTGTACCCTGTACCCTGTCGATACCCTGTACAATGAAACACCTCCTCCTCGCACCTCTGCTTGTTCTCACAACACACCTTTGGGCACAGACCCCCAAAGCAGAAGACCTCGGATTTCGCCATATACAGACAAGCTACCTCGGCGATACCGTTGATGTGCTGATAAAATCAAAAAAAGGAGAGGAAAACCTACGGAAACCGGTGTTCTTTTTTTGCCAGGGCAGCCTGCCGCAACCCCTGATCAAATACGAAGACGGCTACGTATATTCCGTTTTCCCTTTCAGCACAGACAGCCTGGAAAAGGATTACCATATCGTCATTGTGGGAAAACCCTATGTCCCTCTTGTGATGGATGCGAAAAAACTGGGGCAAAACTTTATCTATCAGGACTTTGAGACAGGCCAGATGCCCGCGAAGTATTCAGAAAGAAATTTCCCTGCATACTATGTGGAGAGAAATATAAAAGTCATCAGACTGCTGAAAAAACAGGCCTTTGTTGATCCGGGAAAACTGGTCGTGGCGGGACATTCGGAAGGGAGCACCATTGCCGCAAAACTTGCTGCAAAATCCAGGGCTGTCACGCACCTGATCTATGCCAGCGGTAACCCCCTGGGAAGGATCATGACCATCCTGGCGCAGTACAGAGCCTCCGAATCAGATACGGACAGCACGAGGTATGCCGAAAGCGAATTTGCCTATTGGGAGGAGGTTGTCAGCAACAAGAACACCCTCAACGATACTCCGGGCGACACCTACAAGGCGACCTATGATTTTTCAATACCCCCGATCTACGACCTTCAGCAACTGAAAATCCCCGTACTGGTATGCTATGGAACCCAGGATAGCGGCTCACCTTTTAATGACTATGCAAGGGTAGAAATGATCCGGCAGGGAAAGAAAAACTTCACCTTCAGGGCATACATCGGCCTTGAGCACAATTTTTTCCCTGTAACCGAAACAGGCAGGCCCGACTACAGCATATTCAACTGGGATACCGTCGCAAATGAATGGTGGAAGTGGACCCTGGAAAACTAAGATGGGGTGGGGGCTACAGACATTCCGCCGCTACGCGGCTCCCCGACCGTAGGCGCTTATCACATAAGCCCGCATGCCACGGCACTTCGACACGGCCCCTACGACGGCCCTTCGACACGGCCCCATGGGCCTGCTCAGGGTCCGTTTGTTCCCTGAACCCTGAACAAGGGGCTGCACCCCTTGCTGATATATTGCGCCCCTGCGGGGCTTTGACACGCTGTGTTACTGTTCCCTGTCAACTGTTCCCTGAACCCTGTTCTCCCTCG
>RDXT01000145.1 GCA_004292985.1 Bacteroidota bacterium | reverse complement strand
ACTATCCGTATGAGTCAATCCAAAGTCCTGATTGTAGATGATGAAGCAGACATTCTGGAACTCCTGGCTTACAACCTGGAAAAAGAAGGCTATGTCGTGCTGCGTGCGCTGGATGGAGAAGAGGCAATACGGATTGCCCGCCAGGAGTCGCCCGATCTGATCCTGCTCGACATCATGATGCCCCGCATGGACGGCATCGAAACCTGTCGCCGGCTTCGCGAGATGCCCGAAACCAGAGAAGCATATATTGTGTTTCTGACGGCCCGCTCCGAAGAGTACTCCGAAGTCGCAGGCTTTGAGGCCGGTGCCGACGACTTTATCCCCAAACCCATCAAGCCCCGCGTGCTGCTCAGCCGCCTCAAGGCTGTGATGCGGCGCGAAATACCTGCCGAAGCCGAAACCGGGATCATACGGGTGCGCGACCTCGAAATCGTCAAAGACGAGTACCTCGTCAAGCACCATAGCGGGAACCTCACCCTCCCACGAAAAGAGTTCGAACTGCTGTTTTTCCTCGCCTCACGCCCCGGCAAAGTATTCAGCCGTGAAAAACTCCTCGAACATGTCTGGGGCGATGTCTATGTCGTGGACCGCACAGTGGATGTGCATGTGCGCAAACTGCGGGAAAAAATAGGCGAGGACTATATTCAGACCATCAAAGGGGTAGGCTACAAGTTTGTCAGCGATTAACCAGCATGCAACAGAAGTTTTCCCCCTCGCTCATCCTTTTTTTGTCGCTGGGCCTTGCCGCCGGATTCGCCTGCATCTATACGATACTCAGTTTCCTGCACGGCGAATATGAAGAAACCCTGCCCCTCGAAGCGGCTATCTTCTTCTTTATCTCCTTCGCTACGCTCTATCTGTCGCTGGAGTGGCTGATTCTCAGGCGCCTCAAAAGTGTGACGGTGTTTAACCAGCGCGAAATCAAAAAACTCAAGGAGCTTGAAGCGTTTCGCAGGGAGTTTCTGGGAGATGTATCGCACGAACTCAAAACGCCCATTTTTGCGGTTCAGGGTTTTATCCATACGCTGATGGATGGCGCGATGGAAGACGAGCGGGTGCGGGTAAAGTTTCTGCGCAAGGCCATGAAAAATGCCGACCGCCTCTCCAGCCTCGTGCAGGACCTGCTCATCATTACCCAGGCCGAGTCGGGGGAGATGGAGCTGCGGATCCGGAAATTCTCGATCTACGAACTGGTAACGGATGTCGTGGAGTCGCTCGAATATAAATTTACCAAGAAAAACCGCAACATCACCTGGCGCATCCTTGCCAACCAGCACGAGCATACGCAGGTACTGGCCGACCGCGAACGTATCCAGCAGGTGCTCACCAACCTTGTGGACAATGCCATTAAATATGGAGATGCCGAAGGGACCGTTTCGATCGAACTCACCGCTTCCGGCGGCAAAATGTACACCAGCGTCAGAGACAACGGTCCGGGCATAGATGCCGAGCACCTCGACAAGATTTTCCAGCGCTTTTACCGCGTGGACAAAAGCCGCTCCCGCGAAAAGGGTGGCACCGGGCTGGGCCTTGCCATCTGCAAGCACCTGCTCAAGATGCACGGCGAGGAAGTAACCGTGCAGAGCAAAGTCGGCGAAGGGACCACCTTTACCTTCAGCCTGAAAATTGTTTCCTGATTTTTTACCCTTTTTCCTACATCCTTTTTCAGCGATAATCCTCCTGTTTATGCGGGCAGAAGGGGCTTCTTTGTCGTGGAAATCGTTTGGAATAAAGGAATGCTTTGATCTTTTGCGGGTAGTACGTAATTTATGCCTCTCCTATTTACCTAACCAACCTAACATGAGGTATTTTTTCCCTCTGCTTCTGGTGCTGGGATTGGCTTCTGTACCGGCTTACGGCCAGTATTGTACGCCTACCTATTTTAACGGTACGATCTTTGGCGACTCGCTTACGAGTATCCAGATCAGTAACCTGGTAGGCAACTACCCCAGTGCACCCACCGGATACAGCAACTACACCTTGCTGGATACCGTGAACCTGAGCGCCGGCGCGCCCTACACCCTGACGCTGGTGAACAACCCCGACTGGAGTTCTGGTGTAACGATCTGGATTGATCTTAACCAGAACCAGGTGTTCGATGCTGCGGAGCAGATTTTCACCACAGACGGGACCATCAACCCGCTGCTGTCGGGAGGTGCTACCGGGATCTACACTGTGAACATGCCCGTGACAGCCATCCCCGGCTACACCCGTATGCGCGTGGTGCAGACCTTCGCCACCCAGCCCACAGACCCCTGCGGCACCTATTCATTTGGTGAAACCGAAGACTACACCGTATTCTTCGCTCCGCAGTCGCCCAACGACGTAGCTGTGATCAGCCTCGTTAACTTTGACCTCACCTGCCAGGCTTTCGCCTCAGGTATTCCGATCACTGCCGCCATCGGCAACATCGGCACCAACGCGGCTTCCAGCTTCCAGGTATCCTACTCCATCAACGGAGGCGCACCTGTAACCGGAACCATCCCTTCCCTGGCCTCTTCGACGGTCAACAACTTCACCTTTGCCACCCCGGCGGTATTTCCCTTGCCAAACACCTTCTATACCCTGAAGATCTGGCACAATGCAAGCCCCGATGGCAACGTTACGAATGACACACTGACCCTGACCCTGCTCACGCCGATTCTCGGCACGCTGCCTTTCAGCGAAGATTTCGAAACCTTTACCGTAGGCTCGCCCGGTATCCTCAACAACGGCTGGACCAAGGACGGCCCGAGCCAGTTTAATGGCTGGTATGTAAATGCAGGCCCGACCCCGAACTTCGGTACAGGCCCCAACGAAGACCACACGCCCGGCAACGGCGCGATCTACATGTACACCGAAAGCTTCGGCTTCTCAGGTGGCGACTTTAACCTCTATTCGCCTTGTATTAACCTCGCAGGCGCCAACAACCCCCGGCTTTCCTTCTGGTACCACATGAATGGTGCTTCGATGGGTACGCTGGAAGTATATGTGATCGCCAACGGCGTGAGCACCCTCGTCTGGTCGCTCGCAGGCCAGCAGCAGCCCAGCGAAGGCTCACCCTGGCTCCAGGCCATTGCCGACCTGACCGCCTATGCCGGACAGATCGTGCAGGTAGAATTCCGCGGACTCGAAGGCCCCGGCTTCCAGAGCAACATGGCCATAGACGATATTCAGCTCTTTAACCCTGCACCTACAGATGCCGGAGCTGTTTCGATCCTTTCGCCTACGGTTCCCGGTTGCTATGACAAAAACGAAACGGTGGTAGTACGCATTCAGAACCTGGGTACCCAGACGCTGAACCTCGCAACGACTCCTGTAACCGTAAATCTCGGCATCACAGGTCCGATCCCGCAGACCTTCAGCAAGATCGTGAATGCTGGCACGCTGCCACTGCTGGCCACGCTGGATGTGCAGGTAACCCTGACTGCCGACCTTTCTACTGCGGGTACTTATACCCTTACCTCATGGACGGCGCTCACGGGCGACCCGAATGCCTTTAATGACACAACGATAGGCTCAGTCGTTTCCCTGCCGGTGGTTGCGACCCCGCTGCTGGAGACCTTTGAGACCTCTACTTCGGGCGTGCCCGGTGTCCTGGCCAACGGCTGGACCCGCACCTCTACCAATGCGCAGGGATGGTATGTGAGCAGCAGCCCCACACCTTCCTTCGCTACGGGCCCCAATACAGACAATACCCCGGTCGGTGTAAACTTCGTGTTT
>RDXT01000144.1 GCA_004292985.1 Bacteroidota bacterium | reverse complement strand
GACGACTTTGCCAATGCACTGCGCCGCGATCCCCGGCTGCCTGAAGGCTACTTCGGGCGGGGCGAACTCTATCGCAGAGAGAAAAAATACAGCGAAGCCCTGGCCTCCTACGACGAGGCGCTGAAGCTTATGCCCCAGTATCCGGATGCCCACAATGGCAAAGGAGAGGTATTTGTGCTGCTCGATGCGGGCGACCGGGCGATGAATGAATTTAATAAGGCCCTGGAAATTAATCCGCGCTTTGCGGGGGCCTACAACAACCGGGGCAAAATGTACCGGAAAAACGGCGATTACCCGCGTGCGCTGGCCGACTTTGGCAAGGCGATCCAGCTCGATCCGCTGATGTTTGACGCCTATTATAACCGGGGATTTATTTATTCGCTGCAAGGAAAGTCTGATCTCGCCCTGGCCGACATACAGAAGTCGCTGGAAATCAACCCTTCGGACGGTGTGCGCCAGGGATTTCTGGCCAAGCTGTATGCCAAACAGGGCCAGGACGGACTGGTATTTCACCATCTCGAACTGGCCCTGGAAAATGGGTATCCGGTTATGGAATTATCAAAAGACCCGGCATTTCGCAGCTATCAGGATAACAGCCGCTTCCAGGCCCTGCTGGCGGAGCATCAGAAATGAAAGGCCAGCAAAGGCAAGTGCGTATGAAGCGTCATCTTGCGGGTATAGCTGGGATTGAGGTAACGCTCCAAGGGCGAACGCTGGTGGCGTAGCATCACCATCAGGTCCGGATTTTCCATCGAAATAAAACGCTGCAAACCGGAGGATACCTCTGTGTCGCGGATCGTCTGAAAGCGAAGGCGCAGCTCTGAAGGTTCCATTTTGCGCATATCTGCCATATAGGCCGCATCTGGCTGACGGTCAGCGGCTTCGTCTCCGGTCTGTACGTGCAGGCAGGTAATACGGCTTCCCCACAGCGCTGCCAGGCGCAGCATCTGATTGACGACCTGTACATCTTCACTTTCGAAGTTGCTGGCATAAATGATGTGCAAAAAGGGCCGGATGTGAATGCCGGAGGGAACCGCCAGCACGGGGCAGTTGACCGACTGCATAATCCGGGTGGTAACACTGCCGCTGAGGGTTTCGTACAGGCTGCTGTTGCCCTGGGTACCCATGACGATGATCCCTGCTTTTTCCGAAACAGCCAGCGCCGGAATCGCGGCCTCGGCTACGCCGGAGAGAATCTTTGTTTGGAAAATGATTCCCTTCGAGCGCGCAATTGCTTCATATTCAGCAAAATGTGCTTTCGCCTTTTTCTCTTTTTCGTCGTGCATCTGCTTTGCAAAATCTGCCGGGGTCCACTCGGGCAGTGGGGCAGCATCGTACACATGCACCAAAATTAAAGGCTCGTGCAGGCGGGTAGCCAGTTCACATGCGTATTCAAAAGCTCCTTTTGACTGCTCCGAAAAGTCGGTAGGAAACAATACAGGTCCCCCTGCGCCCGGGGTAAACACGGTAAGAGAGCTGGGTGAAGTGATCGTATCGGACATAGGTGATGACATTTAAGTACAGGGTAAAGGTAGGCCTGTACCTGCGCGTCCTGTATGACCTCTGTCAGTAGGCTGGGTGACATGTGTCACAAGCTCAGAAGGCCACTTCCAGCAGCAATTCTTCCTGGCCCCGGCGTAGCAGCAGGGTCGTTTTGTCCCCTTTGACAAAGCCCCCCAGCGCCTGCATATAGCTCTGCACATCACGCAGCTTGTAGTCGCCGAGCTGGAGCAGCACGTCGCCGGGCTTTACTCCTGCAATGGCCGCAGGCCTGTTTTCGCTCACGCCATCTATCTTAACTCCCTCACCTTCAAATACATAGTCCGGCATAATCCCCATCGTTACACTCAGGCCTGAGCGCGACATGGTGGGAGCGGGGGCATCCTGGGTTTTGGTAAAGGCGAGTTTGCCCTTGTCATTCAGCCCGTTGATCATCGTGGCGATATAGCCGGTAACTTCGGCCAGTCCGTCGTAGTTGATTTTGTCCGAATCGTCGGAAGGTTTATGATAGTCGCCGTGGGTGCCTGTGAAAAAGTGCAGCACCGGAATGTCTTTCAGGTAAAAGGAGGTGTGGTCAGAAGGCCCCGCACCCGACTCGCTGGTTTTAATCCCCCAGTCAAAACACCTGACAATATCGAGGGCTTCGGGCCAGGTAGGGCAGGTACCCACTCCGCTGACGGCCAGGCCTTTGGATTTGTCCAGGCGGCCTACCATGTCCATATTGATCATATAGTTAATGCGGGCAGCTGGAACCGGGAGGTGCTCCGCCATAAATTTAGAGCCGATCAGCCCCTTTTCTTCCGCCGAAAAGGCCACAAAGAGGTAGTTGTTGTTAAACAGCAGGTCGTGGGAGGTGTAATAGCGGGCAAGCTCCATGAGGGCAGCCGTGCCTGAGGCATTGTCATCAGCACCATTGTGGATGGCCGGGTCCCCTGTGTGGCGGGAGCCCTCGTCGCCCCAGCCCAGGTGGTCGTAATGCGCTCCAACCACTACGGTAGAAGGCGCCTGATGGTCGAGCATGCCCACCACATTATAGCCCGTAACAGCCACTTCCTCCATCGCTACCCTGAGATAGGCCAGGCTACTGCCGCCCTCAAAGCGCTTGCGGCCTTCTGCGGTCAGAAACACCACCGGAATCCCCGCCGGAGTCAGTTTGCGGAAGCGCTGCTCAGGATCTTCGGCATTGGGATCATCATTGTACAACAACACCGCAGCGGCTCCCTTGCTGATCGCCACGGCAATGCGGGAAACGAGGTCATGGTATTTGAGGTACTTTGAATGCGGGTGAATGCCATCAGGCGAAGAAACTTTCATCAGAAACACCTTACCCTTGTATTTTCCTTTGGGCAAATAGTCGGAATACGCCAGCTCCGGCGCTTCGATGCCATAGCCTACGTCCACCAGTTTTTTCTTTGCCAGGGTCGCATTTGCCGAGAAAGACAGCGGATAAAAATCTTTGCCGAGGCCGAGGGTCGTCGTATTGCTTTTAAGGGAAGTTGCAGGCAGAATCCGCGCTTCGCCAGGGAAGGTAAAAGCCTGAAAAAAAGTGCCTTTGTCGCCTGCGGGTTTCAGACCCGCTTTCAGGAAGGCCGCAGCAATGTATTCGCGGGCCTGGCGCTCACCTTCGGTACCGGGCATACGGCCCTGGAGCTTGTCGTCGGCGAGATAGATCAGGTCATTCTTCAGGCGCGTGCGCATGGCCTCATCGGGCTTCACACATTCCTGGGCAGAAAGGCGCAGCAGCAGCGCACCTGTATATAAGAGAGAAAACAGCAAGGTTCTCATACAGTAGGGGTAAATGGATGGTCTTCGCGGATTTTTTCCTGCAATTTTATAATGCCACCGATCAGGGCCTCGGGGCGGGGCGGGCAGCCGGGGACATAGACATCTACCGGGATAATTTTGTCCACGCCTTTGACAACATGGTAGCCATGCTCCCAGTAGGGACCTCCGCAATTGGAGCAGGAGCCCATCGAGATCACATAGCGCGGCTCCGGCATCTGCTCATAGAGGCGGCGGATGCGGTCGGCCATTTTAAAGGTAACGGTCCCGGCCACAATCATCACGTCGGACTGGCGGGGCGAGGGCCGGGGAAACACCCCCAGGCGGTCGAGGTCGTAGTGGCTGGCATTGGTGGCCATCATTTCGATGGCGCAGCAGGCCAGTCCGAAACCCATGGGCCAGAGCGAGGAGAGCCGCGCCCAG
>RDXT01000828.1 GCA_004292985.1 Bacteroidota bacterium | reverse complement strand
GTCAAGGAGCATACGCCCGAAGTACTGAAGCGGCAGTGGGGCGAAAGCTGTGCCATTTTCGGACAAGGCCCGGACCTTTACCAGATCCACTCTGCCACACCGGAAAGCGCTGTGCTGGAAAATGAGGCTGTGCTCAGGCAGCTCGCGCACCTGCGCGAAAGCGGTGTGCAGATTGGACTTTCGCTCAGCGGGCCTTCGCAGGCCGCCACCCTCCGGCAGGCGATGGGCATCACCCGCGATGGCAAGCCGCTCTTCAGCGCGGTGCAGGCCACCTGGAACCTGCTGGAGCCCTCCGCAGGTAAGGCCCTGGCCGAGGCCCACAGCGAAGGCTACTTCGTAGTCATCAAAGAAGCCCTCGCCAACGGGCGGCTAAGCGCCCGAAATCCGGACCCGGAGCTGCGCGCCCACCTTTCTGCCATAGCGCAGCGACAGGCTACCAGCACAGATGCCCTCTGCCTCTCCGCCGCCCTCGCCCAACCCTGGGCCGACATCGTGCTGAGCGGAGCCGCTACCGTACCCCAGCTCCAGTCAAACCTCGCCGCCCTGCACCTGTCCCCGCCCGACCCTACCCTCAGCGACCTCGCCGAAAGCCCCGACACCTACTGGACTACCCGCAAACAACTCCCCTGGAATTGACAGGGGACAAGGTACAGGGAACAAGGAACAGTGTGGCCGTATGACACTGTTCAGTGTCGCTTCTCCCTGTTCCCTGTAATCTGTTCCCTGAAAACTGTTCCCTGAACCCTGTAACCTGTAAACTGTTCCCTGTAAAAATGTTTTTTCCCGAATCGTTTCTTCACTATGTCTGGCAGCAGCGCCTGATGGATGTTGTCGGGCTGCGCACACATGATGGCTTGCCGGTGCAGATACTTGCTGTAGGGCGGCTTAACCAGGACCAGGGACCCGACTTCCTGGAGGCAAAGCTGCTGATCGGCGGGGTAGAATGGCATGGGCAGGTGGAAATTCACATACAGAGCAAAGACTGGTACCGCCACCACCACGAGACAGATCCGGGCTACAATTCGGTGGTGCTGCATGTGGTCTGGCAGGGCGAAGGGAAAGCCGTGCGGCGGCAGGATAGCAGCCTGATCCCGGAAGTCGAGCTCAAAGGCCGCGTGCCCGAAGGCCTGCTTCAGCGCTATGAGTCCCTGCAAGGGGCTGATACAGAGATTCCCTGCGCAGCGATGATGAGGCAGGTGCCCGACCTTCACCGCCTGGCCTGGGTCGAGCGGCTGGCCGTGGAGCGGATACAGCTCAAGGCCGGGGCCATCGGTTTGCGGATGCAGGCAGGTCTGAAAGACTGGGAGGAAGTCCTCTGGGAGGAAGTGCTGACCCTGCTGGGCGGCCCGGTCAATGGCGAGGCCTTCCGCGAACTGGCGGGACGCATACCCTATGCCCTGCTGCGCAAATACAGGGCCCAGCGCAGCCAGATGGAGAGCCTGCTTTTTGGGGCGGCGGGTATTTTGGGAAGCCCTGGCCCGGCAAATGATGCCCATTTCACTCATTTACAGGAAGAATGGGCTTTTCTCAAGGCAAAACACCAACTGCCGGACTTTTATCCGCTGCCGCTAAAGTTTTCGCGGATGCGCCCGCCGGGTTTTCCGACGCTGCGCCTCTCGCAGGCTGCCGGGCTGGCTGAGGCCTTCCCTTCGCTGATCCACTTGCTCGGGTCGCTTGATTATCAGGCTTTTATGCAGGCGGAGATTCAGGCTGACAGCTACTGGGATACGCATTATCGTTTTGGGGAAGAGAGCGCCTTTTTACCGAAAAAACTGGGCAAGGATCAACGGGAATTATTGATTATCAACGCATTAACTCCCATCGCCTGTCTCTACCGGCTCGCACATGGCCAGGAGGACATACAAGACCTCATCGGGCAGGTACTGGAAAAATTGTCCCCGGAGTCCAACCGCCACACCCGGCCGCTGAGCGCACTGGGCCTCCCCAATGAGCATGCCCTGCATTCCCAGGGGCTGATCCGCCTCAAAAAATCCTTTTGCAACGAAAAACGCTGCCTTTCCTGTGGCATTGGACAGCAGATATTAAAGCGGGGTTGAGGAAGAGCGCTTATATTGCATACATAGTTGATATACCTTCTCATTTACCCGATATGGCTCCCAGTCTCACCCTGTTTATTCTTGTAGGCTATTTTGCCATGCTGATCGCGATCTCCCTGCTCACCAGCAAGCGCAGCGACCAGGACACCTTTTTCACCGGAAACCGCGACAATCCCTGGTGGCTCATCGCATTTGGCATGATTGGCAGTACCATATCAGGCGTAACGTTTATTTCTGTGCCGGGCAATGTGGGGAGCGCCAATTTCAGCTATTTCCAGGTTGTATTGGGCTATTTGCTGGGCTATCTGGCCATTGCGACCATTTTAATGCCCATGTACTACCGCCTTCAGCTCATTTCGATCTATCAGTACCTGGAACAGCGCTTCGGATTCTGGTCTTACAAGACCGGAGCGGTATTTTTCCTGCTTTCGCGACTGGTAGGAGCCAGCCTCAGGCTCTATCTGGCAGCAATGGTCCTCCAGATTTTCATTTTTGATGAATGGAAGGTGCCTTTTGCCGTAACCGTGCTCCTTTCGGTAGCCCTGATTTACCTATATACCTTCCGCGCAGGGATCAAAACCATCGTCTGGACCGACACCTTACAAACCGTTTTTCTGCTCAGTGGGGTGATTGTGAGCATCTACCTGATCAGCCAGCGGATGAATCTGGGGCTGGGTGAAGTGCTGCAGGAGGTGCGCAGCAGTGAACTTTCCAGCGTTTTTGTGTGGGACTGGGCCAAGCCTTCCTATTTCTGGAAGCATTTTGTGGGGGGCGCATTTATTGCGATCACCATGACGGGACTCGACCAGGAGATGATGCAAAAAAACCTTTCCTGCCGCAGTTTGCGCGATGCCCAGAAAAACATGTTTGCCTTTACCATTACCCTGTTTTTTGCCAATCTGCTCTTTCTCGGGCTGGGCGTGCTGCTCTACCGCTACGGCGAGCAAAGCGGGATCATCGAGGTGGCGCGCAGCAATGGTTTTCAACTGCTGTTTAAAAATGCGGAGACGGGTGTAATGGAAGCCATCCGTACCGATCAGTACTTTCCGAAACTGGCCTTTGGCTACCTGGGTCCGGCAGCCGCACTGGCCTTTATCCTGGGGGTAATCGCCGCCACCTATGCCAGTGCCGATGCGGCCTTAACGGGCCTCACGACCTCTTTTTGTGTGGATATTCTGGGATTTCAGCAGCGGAGCGACGAAACCCGCAAGCGGCAGATCCGCATGGGCGTACACCTGGCGCTTTCTCTGGCCATGATTGTTGTGATTCTCGCCTTTCATGCGCTCAACAATGCGGCGGTCATCAACCAGGTACTCGATATTGCGGGCTACACCTATGGTCCCCTCCTGGGCCTCTATGCCTTCGGACTTTTTACCCGGCGCAGCATCCGCGATGCGTGGACACCCCTGGTCTGCGTATCAGCCGCAGTCATCAGTTATGCCCTGAAAAGACAGGGAATCGGCGCGTATCAGTTTGGATTCGAGATCGTGCTGCTCAATGGCATACTCACCGCCGCAGGTCTCTGGGCGATCAGCAGGAAAGAGGAAAAGACTGAAAATCAGGGCAGTACAGCCGTCGCCTGAGAAAGGCCCGACAAGGCCTGGGTGATCGGATTCAGAATCAGCGAAGGGAAAATACCCAGCACGAGTACCAGTACGACAAGAATCGCAGCACCCGCCAGCGGGATACGCGAGGCAGAAGGAAGCAGTGCGCTTGTTTCGCCGCTTTTGCTGAAAAACATCACCACAATCACGCGCAGGTAATAATATACCCCGACAATCGAGGCCAGAATACCCACAATCGCCGGCAGCAGCAGACCCTCGCGGATGACTGCAATGAAGATTTCATATTTACCCATAAATCCGGCCAGCGGAGGGATACCTGCCAGAGAAAACAAAAACAGGGAAAATGCCACAGCAAACAGGGGCGCTTTTTGCCCCATTCCGCGCCAGTTTTCCAGTTCCGTATCGGGGTAATCGTGCTCCACCATTCCCAGCATGCCAAATGCGCCAATATTCATCAGGGTGTAGATGAACATATAAAAAAGCATCGCTTCCATGCCCGACTGCGAGGCGCAGAGGCCCAGCAGCACATAGCCAGAGTGCGCGATGCTCGAATAGGCCAGCATCCGCTTGATATTTTGCTGGCGGGAAGCCACAATGTTGCCATAAATCATGGTCAGCAGAGATGCCAGGCCCACTACGGAGAGCAGCTTGGTATTCTGAAACATGTCCAGCTGGTGCATCAGCGTTCCCAGTGCCACAAACGTGGCCATTTTGCTGCCTGTGGCCATAAAACCTGCCAGCGGCGTCGGGGTGCCTTCATACACATCGGGAGTCCAGAAGTGAAAGGGGAAAGCTGATACTTTAAAGAGCAGTCCCACCAGCAGCATACCAGCTCCGACATAAAATACCGTTTGCTGCGACTGGATGATCTCGATCCGCTCAGGGCTGGCCAGCAGGCTGAAATTGGTCGTTCCGGTGATGCCATAGATCAGCGCAATCCCATAGAGCAGGAAGGCGGAGGCAAAAGAGCCCAGAAGAAAATATTTAAGACCGGCTTCGTTGGACTTCAGCTCCGTTTTAAAGAGCGCAGCGAAGATATAGAGACACATGGACATGGTCTCCAGGCCGATAAACGTCATAATCAGGTCATGGGCATTGGCCATGAGGCTCATGCCGAGCACAGCAAATACCAGCAGGGCATACACATCGCTGATGTGGCGGTCGTGGCGGTCGAGGTAGTCGCTGAGGAAAAAGAGGGTCAGCAGACCCGAAAGGCAGAGAAAGGCATGCACAATGGGGGCAATGCCGCCGGTCTCCATCATTCCAAAAAAGGCCAGCCTTCCGGCTGGTGCGCCCTGTGTCCAGGCAACGCCCGCGGAGAGGAGAAAAGCTGCACCCGCCACCCAGGGCAGGAATTTGGCCGCGCCAAAGGCATCGAGCAGCATCAGAAGGAGACCCGCCCCCAGCAGGATAAGCAGGGGCAGTACATACTGGCTCGATAAGGCCAGTTCGGCAATACTAAAAGGAAAGCTGTTCATATCTCGCAGAAGGGATCTGTTCCCGGCGTGCTAAGTTAGCACAGGTTGCTGCAAGCTGCAAATCGGAGTCAGAATCTCGCCTATAGTTTCTACAGTTTCACCACAAATGAGGAGCGACCGACCTCCTGACCATCGCAATACACGATAAAATTGTGCTTTCCGCCCGAGACATCCGTTGGCAGATACTCAAAGGAAATGCGGGAAGTCTTATTTTCGGCGTAGTTGTCTATCACTTTGTGGGTATACACCTGCTCCCTGCCGCCGATGCTGATGGTTCCTCCCTGGTATTTGGCATCGCGATAGACTTTTCTATACGGATCTTCAATGACGAGATAGAGGGTCTTGGGACCAGATTTGATCAGGCTGTTTCCTTTGATGTCAAACGAAAAACGCATGGCCCCGATGTCTTTTTTCTCAATGCGGGGCTGCATTTTGACTTCCTTACCGTCTTTTACAGAGATAAAGTTGAAGTTATTTACCGTCCAGACCGGAATGCTTTCTTTGATTTCAGCCAGGGAAATATTGCCTCTGCCGGAGCCTTTGCAATCTTCGAGGGCTGCTTTAAACACATCGCGCTCAGCGCCTGCGGCACGGGCGAGGCTGTCGCCACCTTCGATCACCAGTTGCAGGCTGTCGAGGTTGCGGGTCAGGCGGGAGTTGTCCAGCACCAGCTCGTTGATCTCGACTTTGTATCGTTCGAGGAGTTCGGACCGTGCTTTCGACAACTTCTCACGCAGTTCGGAGATGGTGCCTGCGTCCGTCTTGCCCTGGCGTTCCAGTTCGGTGATTTGTTTTTCAAGGAAAGAAATCTGGTCGTATTTCTCCGTCAGCAGCTTGCCGAGGTCTTCATTTTCCTTGGTCTGCATATCGTTGACCAGCTCGATTTCCATGATGGCACTTTCGAGCTGCTGAATCTCTTCATACAGCGCTTCAGGGGGAGGCACGTCCCCGCCGGGCTTATTCCCGGTAAAGTAATTGATACCCAAAAGAGCGAGGAGGGTAGCAAGCCCGAGGCCGCCTACAATGAACAGGTTGCGGTTTGACCGACGTTTCTCCATACTAAAATGCGGATGTTCGGGCGAATATACGAAAAAGCATACATAAAGCAGGAAGGTAAAACACAAATCTCCTGCCAAAGACGGATCAATAGGTTCGCAGAAGGTAAATATTTACGCTGTTACTGCCTTCTTTCCCCCAGGAAGCGAGGGTGAGCCGCCTGCCATCAGGCGAAAAAGTCGCCGAGCGTACCGTTCCCTGCTGCTGAATATCCAGCACGACCTGCCGCTGCATGTTCCAGACCCGGGCCGTGCGGTCGTAAGAACTGGTCAGAATATATTCGCCATCAGGAGAAAAAGCCACGCCGCAAACCCAGTCTTTGTGCTGACCGAGGACAAAAAGAAGCGAAGCCTGCCCTTCATTTACGCGGTACAGGCGTGCGATGCCGTCGCGGCTGCCGCAGACCAGGCGTTTGCCATCGGGTGAAAAAGCCAGCGCCAGCACAGGGCTTCTGACCTCGATCTGTCCGGTTTGTTTGCCGCTGAGGTTCCAGAAGCGGATAAAGCCATCTTCGCCTGCCGAAGCGATGGTTTTGCCTGCCGGGTCAAAGGTTACTCCGAGCAGGGTGCCCGCGCTTCCCCGCAGGGTCGCCAGCAGTTGTCCGCTGGCGGACTCATATAAATAGAGGTTCCGGTCGGCAGAACCCGCCACGAGGTAGCGGCCATTGGGCGAAAAGGCCAGGGACCAGATGCCTGCACGGGCATCGGCAAGGGTGCGCAGCAGCTTTCCGTCGCGGCTCCAGAGCCGCACCATGCGGTCTTCGCAGCCCGTAGCAATGACATTGCCGCTCAGTGCCACGGCACGTACACGGGCATCGTGGCGCAGGCTGGCGATGATCTCGCCATCGGCGGTCCATATCTTGGCGGTGCTGTCGGCAGATCCGGTTACCAGCAGGCTGCCATCGGGCGAGTACACGGCTGCATCCACGCCACCGGTATGGCCGGTGAGGCTTTTCTGGAGCTTGCGGCTCCATTGCTCCGTGGGGCAGGGCACCTGAGAAGGTCCGGGATCGCAGACCCCCGCACGGTTGATGTAAAACGACTGATTCCAGCGTTTGACCCGCGCATATTCTCCCCTAAAGTTCTCGGCATACTGAAAGGTCTGGGCACCAAAAGCAGGTGTACCGTCGGTCTTTATATATAGATAGCTTCCGTTGCGGGAGACGGCAGCCAGCGGCGTCTGGCCGGGAAGCGGGCTTTCGAACTCTACCGGATTGTCGTACTGCGCCGCAATGACTTCTTCGCCCTGGGTGTCAATTACGCCCCATTTTCCCTTCACCCGCACAGTCGCCCATCCCCCATGAAAATCGAGGGCTTTTTCATAGGCAAAGGTAATCTGGGTCAGCAGGTCTTTATTAATGTATCCCCACTGGCCACCGGATTGGACTGCCGCCAGGTTTTCTGAAAAGGGCCGGGCATCTTCATATTTGATTCCGCGCAGATTGGCTCTTTCGTCAATAAATCCATATTTACCCTGATAGCGCACCATCGCCAGGCCTTCGATAAAATCGGTGAGATAGTCCACCTGGTCTGGAAAACTGTCGCGGGGCACTGCATCGGAAGTCAGGTTGCTCTCTGAGATAACGATCGTACTGCTGTCCTGCCCCTGTTTCAGGATTCGTGCAAAACGGGCCACGGTAGCCTTGTCTGCGTGAATCCGCGCGACCGAGTCGAGCGTAGGCACAACCTGGGCATATTGGGTAAAAAAGCTGCTGTCCTGGGTCTGGATTTCTTCGAGGCGGTTCAGGGCCAGGTTGAATTTATTGGTCCGGTTGATGCCTTCGCTTTCCAGCGCTTTCCCCACATATACGACGGCCTCTCCCAGGCGCGCCTGCACGTGCGAGGAGTCGGCTTTTACCGCATCGCGAAACATCTCTCCGGCCCGGTCCAGGTCTTCACGGCGCAGGTAGAGCAGGCCGCTGTTGTAGTCCGAGGCAGCAATCAGGCGGTTCAGGGCAGACTCTGTACCTATATTTTCTCTTTGCAGATCAGCAGCCCGGTCGCCCAGCCTGGCAAACTCCTGAAGCAGGTCCTCGCTTTCGCCCTGTTTCCATCTGAGGCAGATCAGGTTAAACTCCGGAAGCAGATACTCCTTTTTACCCGACTCATCCCGCAGCCGCAACGCTTCCTCATAACTGGCCATCGCCTTTCCAAAGTCATTTTTTGCACTGTAATAGGTACCCAGCGAGGTGAGGTAGCGCATCCGGTCTTCCGGCTTCTGAACAAAATAATGCTCGTCCCCGATCCGGTACACATGGTCAAATCGCGAGGGGTCAATGGTTGCCACGAGCAGGATCGCGAAGACTGCAAAAAAGCTGTACGTTACCCCGCTGTGGAAACCCAGTCCCGGAATTCCCTGCCGGAACAGGATTTTGTTCAGCCAGTCGGGGAGGCGAAAACGGATGCCGGGCAGAGCCAGGCTTTTGAGGTAATTCAGAACGGTTGTGTCGCGGATTTCATGGTTAAGGGAAAAGTCCTGGACCTGCTGCATCAGGTTCCATTCTTTGCGCAGGCCCGGAGCGAGCTGCACTTCCTGCACAGCCAGGTTGAGGCGATGCTCATCTGCGGCATAGGAACCTGCGGGCGGCGGGTTGTCTCGCAGCGCCTGAACGATGGTTTCACGCGCGAGCTGCTGGCGGACCGGCTCCAGTTCGCGGATCAGCACATCGCGATGCTCATCCGGAATAAGCCCCTGCCGGAACCAGGGCAAAGACACCAGCTTAAACAGGCTGCGGGGCGCTGTCAGGGCAGGACTCTCCGGCGTTTCCAGGGCCTCGCCCAGGGCCAGGGTCAGGTCCCAGCTCAGCTCCGGATACAGGGCGCAGGCCGCCAGCCACTCCATATGGGCCCGACCAGCCCCTTCGGTGCGTACGGGGGCACGACCTTCATAATGGGTGTCGAAGTATTGTTTCAGTTCTGCGGGCATCTCTGCCGGGGCCTCTCCGGAGGGCAGCGGCGGATATTGATTTTTTTCGATCCACACGCGCAGAGGGGTATGGACTTCGCCCGAAAACAGGTGCGGCAGTTCTTCGAGCGCCTCGATGGTCGCAGGCAGCAGCAAAAACTCCTCTGAAAGCCGTTTTTCACGGCGGCTCCATGCCAGGGGGCTGCGGGGGGTGATCAGGGCTACTTTTTCCCAGCGCAAAAGCTGCTCGGTCCATGCCGACAACTGGTCATGTACCGGATCAAAAAAAGCCTCTGCGTTTCCGACAATTACCACCCGGTGATGCGGGAACGTTTCAAAGAGGCTTTGAAGGCTGATTTCGTCGCTGAATTTTTCTTTCCAGCACACGCGGGGGTCCTGGTCATAAAAATACCTGTCCACCAGAATGGCTTCGCCCGCAAGGTTGCCCAGCAACTGGTCGAAGAGTGTGGCCAGATGGTCGCGGGCGCTGAGTTTTTCGATCAGCACCAGGTAGCCGGAGCGCTGTTTGGCAGCCAGCTCTGTGGCCCGTACGCTGCGGGTGGCATCTTCAAAATCACGCTCCGGCCCGGGGCTGCGCTCGCGTGTGCCGGGCAGAGACCAATAATACGGAGGGAATAGCGCGCGCTCTTTTTTCAGCAGATACTGCCTGCGGTTGCGGCGGTAGATACCTATAAATATGACTGCAGAGAGGGCAAAGAAAATGAACAGGAACTTCAGTACCGGGCCATAGCGCTGGTACCAGCTCGCCCGCAGGTCGCTGATGTCTTCGGAAAAGGGACCGTCGAGGGTCAGGGGTATTTTGTCGTTCAGTTGCCGGATCAGGGTGTCGTTGCTTATGCGCGTGGGCAGGGGAACAGGCGTGTCCCAGCCGAGCAGGCTGTCTCCGGCGGCGGGCAGCGAATCGAGTGCGGAAATGGTCCGGACTTCGCCCCCGAGCATACACTCCCATGCCGCATCTATGCGGCGGGTTTTCAGGTAGCAGTCCATAAGCCGGAATCCGCCATAGCCCACTGCTGTGATAAGCAGGGCTTGCATAATCAGGTAAAAGCGGCGGCGGGAAAGCAGTTCGAGCCAGCCTCCGGGCTGCGCGTCCTGGGCTGCGGAGGTTTCAGGGGGAATATTGCGAAACTCTGCCGATTGGAGGTCGGCGTGTTTGCTGGCAAAAAACTCATCAAACAACTCCTGAAAGCGCTCCCGCCCCGGAGCATCGTGGGCAAAAACAGGCGCAAGACGCTCCCGCAACGCCCATGCAGGCGTGTGGTTTTCGACCCGCCCGAGTTCGTCATAGACCCGTCGCTCGGCATCGGACTCTACGCGAAATCCTTTTTCCCGGAGAAATGCAATGAATGCTCCGAAAAGAATCAGGGTGTTATTTCCGTTTCCGCCTGTCAATGTGTTCTTAATTAACTGAAGTTACAGCTTTTGCCGGGTATTTCAACCCGGGTTGTCAAATAGTTCGCCGAGCATCTTGTCTCTTTCTAACTGCTCTACTTCCTGTTTTAGTCTTTTTTCAACGACATCCATCGAAAGCAGGCGCGTTGTATCTCCTCCGTACAGCTCTTCAGGCAGTTCTGAGAGTTCTTCGGGATAATTTTCTTCTACCCATTCGACCACATCTGAATAGGGGATCGGTTCCAGCTCTCCCAGCATCTCCAGTTGTCCGCTGCTTTTCCCGGCGAGGTCATAGAGGTCTTTTTTGATGCGCTGCCGTGCCGTAGCCCCTCCAAACAAGCGGCTAAGCAGTCCTCCGGGCTCATCTTCAGGGTAAATCAGCATTAAAAAGATGACGGTGGGCGGCATTTCCCGGCCTTCGGAGGTCCTCCAGTATCCTTGTACGTACCATTCGATCAGACGAAGGGTCGTATTGTCCCATTTGTCCGCGCTGAGCAAATGCTGAAACACCAGAATGCCCTGCGACTGCCCGAAGAGGTCGGCCAGGTCTGCGGCCCGCATTTCACCTGCCGAGAGGCCGGGTATGTCCAGCGCACGGGCGATCCCCCGCTGGAGGTTTCGCTGGCGCATCATCAGGTCTCCGGTCGCGGGCCAGTCTTTCACCTCGTAGGCATGGACAAGGCCCTTGTTTTTGCCATAGAGCCGCTCGGAGGCCCGCCGGATGTCTTCTTCGCGCAGGCGGAGGGCCAGGCTGCGGTGGCGGTCTTCGCGGCGGCCATGAATCAGGTACATGCGTATTTTTCGCTCACCGGCAAGCATCTCGTCGAGGCTGTCGCGAAAGGACTCGACCTGCCGCTCGCGGTCGCAGAGCAGGGGTGCCAGCGCGCCGGGGCCCCTTGCCGGAGCTGCGGGCAGTCGCCATCCGCCGCCTTTGCCAAAGAGCTTCCAGGGGAACTCCTCCGCAGGCGCATCATCGCGGTAAAGTGCGCGGTAGCTCTGGCCGTTCATCAGCAGGCTCTGCACCTTCACTTCGGCTTCGTGAAAAGCCTCGGCAATGGTTTTGCGGTCGGCGAGGCGCTCATAAAAGCGCTCGGCAAACATCATCGCCGCCTCATCGCTGATGGATTGCGAGGTGGCGATTACCGCAGGGATACCTGCTTCGTTCAGCGCCAGGGCATGTGCGGCGGTCGAGCAGCCATTTAAAAACACAAGTTTCAGGCCCTTTTGTGTGGCAAGCTGCCGGGTAAACCCCTCCAGACTCACAGGCTGACCGCCTCCGCCCGCCCCTTCGAGCATCAGGCTGATCGAATCAGCATGCCCGGCATAGTGGAAGATCTGTACGCGGCTTTCGTTGCGGTCAAAAACCTCCAGCAGGTCTTCGAGGGTGGCGTTGGGTCGCTCTGCGATCTGATATTCTTTGCTCAGGCTGTCCTGAAGCCGCCTGCGGACCCCCCTCAGCTCCGAAACGAGGTTGCGGAGATAGCCGCCTGTGGTAAGGCGATCATTGGCGTGGGCCAGTAATATGATCGAAGCGGCTGCTTCCGGCATAGGGGGTGAAAAGGAATGTTAAATATACGCAAAAGACGGCCCGGAGTGCTGCCGATTGCACATTAACTGTGATATTTAACAAAAATTGTGTCATCTTTCTTCTGATTAAACCCTGGCGGGAAAAGAGCGTCTATATTAAGATAAGCCATACGTTATATAAAAGCTGCAACATCCATCCTATGCGTAAACCCGCACTTCTCCCGATCCTGCTCTTCCTTGCGCTTCCTTCTCTGTTTGCGCAGACCCAGACCGCTACGCTAATGCACAATGGCCTGTTGAGGGAATACCGGCTGTATGTGCCGCCGTCTTACAACCCCCAGTCGCCTGCGCCCCTGGTGTTCAGCCTCCACGGCTACACGTCCAATGGCCTGGAGCAGGAGCTGTATTCGGCATTTAATCCGCTGGCAGATACCTTCGGATTTATCGTGGTGTATCCCAATGGCATTTCTGAGACCTGGAATGCAGGCTTTATCGCGGGTGGGGTGGACGATGTGGGCTTTATTTCTGCGCTGATAGACCATATCGGCAGCCAGTACTACCTCGATGCGCAGCGGATTTATGCCACAGGGATGTCCAATGGCGGTTTTATGAGCTATTATCTGGCCTGTCAACTCGAAGACCGGATTGCAGCCATCGCTTCTGTCGCTGGCAATATGTCGCTGAATGTGCAAAACACTTGCCAGTCGGTGAGGAAGGTACCTGTTCTCGAAATGCATGGTACTGCCGATGGCGTAGTGCCTTATAATGAATCTTTTTTACTGCCTTCTGTTCCTTTTACGGTAAATTTTTGGGTAAATCGAAATGGCTGTGACCCTACGCCCGACTCGCTCAACCTTCCGGACCTGGTTAATGAAGGCTCTACCGTCACCCGTTTTTACTGGAATGGTCCTCCCGGCACTTCGGAGGTATATCTGTACCGGATCAATGGCGGCGGACATAGCTGGCCGGGTGCTTTTCCGGTGCCGGGTGTCAACACCAACCAAGACATCCGGGGCAGCCGCCTGATCTGGGATTTTTTCTCCGCGCACCTGCACCCCAGCCCTGCCCCTCTTTTGACAGCCGTAGGGCCTGACCGCTTACCTTCTTCCCTGCACATCTGGCCCAATCCGGCACATGAGGTGATCCGGATATCCGATATTCCTGCCTCAGCGGAGCGGCTCCGGGTGACGGACGCGATGGGACGGGTGGTGTATGAGGAGGGAATAGGGGAAATAAG
>RDXT01000143.1 GCA_004292985.1 Bacteroidota bacterium | reverse complement strand
ATGCGCGCGAAAAAGGCGACAGGGCAGGGGAGGAGCAGCGCCAGCAAAGCCTGACAGAACTGGAGCAGGAAAGCCGCCGGATCCGCAAAGAAGCCCAGGGGCTGATCAAAAAAAGCAATCCCGCTGCCGACCTCAATGACAATGACCGCGTGTTTCTCACCTTCGTTATCCAATACATGCCCAGAGGGCTGGTAGGACTGCTGATGGCGGTTATTCTGGCCACAGCGATGTCTTCGATCTCAGCGGCGATCAGCTCGCTTTCGACCACCACGGTGATAGATGTGTACCGGCGGAGCATCGCCCCATCGGAAACCGATGCCCATTATGTAAAGGTGTCCCGCTTCCTCAATTTTGGCTGGTGCGTACTCTGTATCCTGATCGCTCTGCTGGCGGGCAATTTCGGCAACCTGATCCAGGCCGTCAATATTCTGGGCTCCTTATTTTATGGTACACTGCTGGGCATATTTGTAGTGGGCTTTTTTCTCAGGAGCATTGGCGGAACGGCGGTTTTCTGGGCCGCTGTCATCAGCGAACTGATAGTTGTCGCTATGTTTATTTTGCCCGCGAAGTGGCCTGATCTGTTTGGCTGGCTCGACATCGGCTATCTGTGGTATAACCTCATCGGCTGTCTCTGCGTCATGGCACTGGGCGGACTTGTGCAGCTTTTGTTGAACAAACAAGGCCCAAAAATGCAACAGTCCTGAAAGAAAGCGGCAGGTATTGGTGCATCCTTGCGAAGAAAATATTTTTTGTCTGATTTAACCTCCTTGATACAATAATTTTAACGTATTGTAAATGAGGCAATTGCGCACGAAGTAGAAATAAATTACATCTTTTGGTACTGTTTATTTTGTATAATGGTACAATGTTTGTTTATTTGTAAATATGTAAAATACTCAGACTCGCATTAACCCCTCACCTCCCGCAATCCTATCTCAGATGAAACCCTTTGTTGTTCTTTTCCTGTTATCCCTCTCTGTACAGTCTCTCAGCGCATCGGTTCTGCCGGGCACTCCCAATGATCCGCCCGCGCAGACAAGCCAGCGCCCCCGTGTTCCGGTGGAGAAACCCGCGCTCCCGCCCGTAAAGAAAATCTGATCCCGCAGCGGATTTTTATTTTTCCGCCCCCGGATGTATCTTCATCGTAGATACGGATTACGTTACTACGCATGAAATTTGACTATATCATTGTCGGGGCTGGTTCCGCTGGTTGTGTGCTGGCAAATCGCCTCTCCGAAATCCCTTCAAACCGGGTTTTGCTGCTCGAAGCAGGGGGCAGAGACACCAAATTTGAGGTGCATGTGCCGGCAGCATACATCAAACTCCACCACAGCAAGGTGGACTGGGCCTTCAAAACGACCCCACAACCCCATGTAAATAACCGGACGATGCACCAGCCCAGGGGAAAAACCCTCGGCGGCTCCAGCTCGACCAACTGCATGGCCTATATCCGGGGCAACCGCAAAGACTACGATGACTGGGCTGCGCTGGGAAATACAGGCTGGAGCTTCGAAGAAGTGCTGCCCTATTTCCGGAAATCGGAGCACAATGAAGATTTTACGCAGGACCCCTTCCACGGCACCGATGGGCCTCTGAACGTAACCCGCTCTCAAAAATGGGTAACGCCCCTCGGTGAAGCTTTTGTCGAGGCAAATGTGCAGTGCGGCTACGGCGCCAATCCCGATTTTAACGGAGCTGTGCAGGATGGTGCGGGTCTTTTTCAGTTTACTATCAAAAACGGACGGCGGCACAGCACGGCAGAAGCCTTTCTGCGGCCTGCCCTGACCCGCAGCAACCTGACGGTCATCACCCGCGCACACACCCGCAAGCTGCTCTTTTCGGGCAAACAGGCTGTAGGCCTTGAGTATCAGGATGCCGGGGGGCGCGTGCAGCAGGTTTTCGCAGAAAAAGAAGTTGTTCTTTCAGCAGGCTCTTTTGCTTCGCCCCAGATACTCCTGCTGTCGGGCATTGGTCCGGCAGACCACCTCAGAGAGATGGGAATCCCTGTGTTTCACGAACTTCCGGGCGTGGGTGCCAACCTGCAGGATCACCTCATTCTGGGCATATCCTCGATTTGCAGCAAACCCGTGAGCTTTAATACCAAAGAAACCCTCGGCAATCTGCTGAAGTATTTTCTTACCTCCGGCGGCCCTTTTTCGGCCAGTCCGCTGGAGGCCTGCTCCTTTATCCGTACCGATGCATCGCAGGACCGTCCCAATATGCAGCTCCATTTTGCTCCCGCACACGGCGAGGACCTGCACGATCCCAAAACGCTGCCCAAAAACATAGATGGTTACACCATTTTGCCGACCTTACTTCGTCCCAAAAGCAGGGGCTATGTACGGCTCCAGTCGGCCAACCCGCTCGCGGCTCCGGAGATCAACCCCCGGTATTTTTCCGAAAAAGAGGACCTCGAAACCTTAATGGCAGGCATAAGGGCATCGCTCGACATCCTGAAAGCACCTGCATTTGACGACTTCCGGGTAAATATCAGTTTTCCGAAGAAGCATGAGACTGAAAAAGACCTCTTGGCGCACCTTCTGGCCAAGGTAGAGACCTGTTATCACCCCGTTGGTACCTGCAAAATGGGCACAGACCCCCTGTCGGTGGTAGATGACCAGCTCCGGGTAGAGGGTATCCAGGGCCTGCGCGTGATAGATGGTTCCGTTATGCCCGATGTTGTTGTCGGAAATACCAATGCCCCCATCATTATGATTGCCGAAAAAGGGGCAGACCTGATCAAAGAAGGCAGGCACCGCCAGATAGCCTACTATGCAGCAAGTTGATCTATTCTGCAATACGAATCCCCGCAGAACGTTAATCTGATATGCAAAAACGTCTTTTCCTCCTCCTGATCCTCGCAGGCTTTACCTTCCTGCCCGCAGTTTCCCAAAACCCAGGCATTCCTGAAACAGAACTCAGGCTTCAGGCCCTTGCTTCGGAGATTTTGAACCACCCTTCACTGGAGCACAAAAAAGCCCGCAACCGCGAGTTTGCCGAGCTGCTGATCCAGACCCTTTCGCGGCCCGAAAGCTACAGCTATCCCTTCGATTCTCTGAAAACCCTGTCCATTCTGAAGGCAGATGATGGCAGTTTCCGCCTGTTTACCTGGCATATTGCGGATAAAAAAGACCCGGATGCCAACTATGGCGATGAAGTGTTTTATTACTTCGGGCTGGTGCAGCGCAAATATGAGGTTCCGGGCCAGGAGACCGAATACATTGTGATTCCGCTGCTGAACATGGGCGAGATTCCCACCGGAATTGAAAACATGCTGCTCGACAATACCAATTGGCTGGGCGGACAATATTATCCGGCGCGTTATCACGAAAACATTCCTTCAGCCTCCTACAAATACTACGATCCGAAACAGCGGACGACTTCCGGCAAGATCAAAAAGGAAAAAATCAAGTATTACATCCTCTTTGGCTGGAATGGCATGGACAACCGCAGCAACCTCAAGTTTGTGGATGTGATGTCTTTTGATCCCAAACAAAAAGACCGGGTCATTTTTGGCGCGAATGTTTTTTACTTCGACCGCAACATCCCCAAGTACCGGGCACTGTTCAAATATTCGGAATATGCCCCCTTTAGCCTCAATTACAGCTATGTGAAAGAGGGGATTTCCAAAAAGAAAATGATTGTGTATGACCACCTTGCCAGCCCCAAGCCCGGCGACCGCAAACTTACCGAGATATGGGAAATGGGTCCGGATGGGT
>RDXT01000827.1 GCA_004292985.1 Bacteroidota bacterium | reverse complement strand
CTCTTCGCCGGGAGTAAGCCAGCTTCCGCGCTCGAACACATGCGATTTGCGGGCATTGGGGCCTATCCGCTCTTTCATCACAGGCATATTGGCTGCCCGAAGCCGGTATTTCAGCAGAGAATCCTGCGCGGCGAGGGCTTTGGGTGTCAGCACGGGGATGTTTTTGCCATGAAACTCCAGCTCTTTCAGCACCACAATCCCATCGGGAACAATCCCTTCCGGATTGTGCAGCAGCACAAAAAGATCGTGGGTGCCTGCGGGATTTTTCAGGGCCAGTTTCGCTTTTGTATGCGGATCATTCCACCATCCTTCATTCCCCCGGATGTACTGACCTGTCTTTTTGGGGTGAAATTCTGCCAGTAAGGGGCCGTCGGGGGCATCTGTCCGCAGTTCGACAAGGCCCTTATTGCCGGTTGCGGCGTATGTGAGGCTGATATGGGTTATCTGATCGAAATTGAGCTGGTTAAATCGGAGGTAAAAGAGCCTTTTGCTGCCTGCCTGGAGGTTGTGTACCCAGTTGGAGGCGGCACCGTCTCCGGTGATGCTCACTTCGCGGAAGTCATCGCAGTCGCGGGGCTGCACGCGGGGCCACAAAGCCCGTTTGATCCGCTCGTTTACCGGTTGGCCGGGCTGGTCGGCAAAGCTGGGTTGCTGTTGCTGTATCCAGTCTGCAATACGCTCAAATTCGGCGGTGTCTTTAGCTGCAAAGGTCTGATATACAGGGAAATCGTCGTCGAGGTCATTGTCCTGGCTATTGTTGAAATAGGCCATAAAACGATAATACTCTTTGTGCCGGATCGGCTCGTAGGGGTGGCTGTGGCACTGCACGCACTCCATCGTGAGGCCCTGCCACACGGTCCAGGTAGTTTTTACCCGGTCTATCACCGAAGCTACGCGAAACTCTTCGTCATCGGTGCCGCCTTCGGTATTGGTGAGGGCGCTGCGGTGAAAGGCGGTAGCGATGAGCTGGTCTGTACCTGCGTTGGGGAGCAGGTCTCCGGCCAGTTGCTCGATGCTGAACTGGTCAAAGGGTTTGTCTTCGTTAAATGCCTTGATAAGCCAGTCGCGCCAGGGCCATAGGTCGCGGTGGTCGTCTTTTTCGTAACCTTTGGAGTCGGCATAGCGGGCCAGGTCCATCCAATGGGCGGCCCATCGCTCTCCAAAATGAGGTGAAGCCAGCAGGCGATCGGCCAGCCGCTCGTAGTTTCCGGGGAGTGAGTCTTTTAAAAAGGCATCTGTTTCGGCCAGGGTGGGAGGAATTCCGGTAAGATCGAGGCTCAGGCGGCGGATCAGCGTTCTTTTATCGGCTTCTTCGGCAGGTGAAAGTCCCTCCTGACGTAAACGGTCGTAGATAAAGTTGTCAATGCCCGTTTTGACCCAGTCTTTGGGTGCTTTAGGGGGCTTAATGTCTGATTTTGGGGCAATAAATGACCAGTGATCTGCCCATTCGGCCCCTTGTTTGATCCAGCGGCGAAACAGGGCGACTTCTTCCGGTTTCAGCGGCTCGTGGTCGAGGGGCATCCGCTCGTCGGGGTCCGTATGGGTAATCCGGCGGATCAGCTCACTTTTTTCGGGCTTCCCTGGCACAATGGCCCGCAGGCCTGACTGTGCAGGTGTCAGTGCCTCTTCGCGGGTGAGAAAACTCAGCTCGCCGCTTTGCTTCACCCCTCCGTGGCAGGAGATGCAGCGCGAGTTGATGATGGGGCGGATTTCGGCATTAAAATCCACCTTTGGCCCCGGCAAAAAAGTAAGTCCGGCACCCAGCATCACGATAAGGCCCCCACCGAGGGTGAGCAGCCATTTGGCAGAGGAAAGTTTCATTGCGCGAATCGTAGTCCTTGTCCCTCAAGGTAGGAAAAAGATTACATATTCAGCATGTGCAATGGATTTTTTCGGGAGCGGGCTTAGCTAATTTCTTAAATTTTCAATGCCTGCTCAGAGCAAGTCCTTCACTTTGGCTAATGCCGCAGCGAGGCCCTGGGGGTTTTTGCCGCCTGCCGTTGCATAAAAAGGCTGCCCGCCACCGCCGCCCTGGATTTCTTTGGCCAGCTCGCGGATGAGGGTACCTGCGTTGTATGTTTTGGCTTCTGCAAGGTCGTCGCTCAGGATCACACTCAGCAGCGGCTTGTCTTCGATCACTGCTCCCAATACGATTAAGGTATTGCTGCTCAGCTTTTTAAGCTCGAAAGAGAGCTGCTTGAGGTCGTCGGCAGAGGAAAGAGATACCTGCACAGAAATCAGTCCGATGCCTTTGTGGGTCTGCACGTCTTTCAGCAGTTCGTCGCGCAGGCGGATCACTTTTTCTCCATTGAGCTGGGCCAGGTTTTTTTCCAGGGCCTTTTCGCGCTCGATTAAGTCAGCAACCGCCTTTTCAAGGTTGGCAGGATTTTTCAGCAACTCTGCAATGCGGCTGATCTGCTGCACGTGGCCATCGAGGTAGCTGAAAGCCTTGTCGCCGGTATAGGCTTCGATACGGCGGATGCCGGCAGCGACCGAGGCTTCAGAGGCAAATTTAAAGAGGCGGATATCTCCGGTCTGCTTCACGTGTGTACCCCCGCAAAGCTCCACGCTATAGGCAGGATCAAACACAATCACCCGGACCCGGTCGCCATATTTTTCACCAAACAGGGCCATTGCCCCCATTTTTTTGGCGTCTTCGATCGGCATATCGCGGTATTCCATCAACGGAATGTTACGCGCAATCTGGTGATTAACAATCATTTCCACCTTAGCCAGCTCCTCGTCCGTTACTTTGGCAAAGTGGGAGAAGTCAAAGCGAAGCAAGTCGCCCGAAACCAGCGAGCCGCGCTGCTCCACATGCGTACCGAGTACCTGGCGCAGGGCAGCATGCAGCAGGTGGGTGGCCGAGTGGTTGGACTGGATGCTGCGGCGGAGCTGGGCCTGCACTTCTGCCTTCCATCCGCCTTCGGCCTGTTCGGGCAGGCGGTCCACGATGTGCACAATCAGTTCATTTTCTTTGCGCGTATCGAGCACGTTCAGCACCTCAGTGCCATTGGAGAGCGTACCCCGGTCGCCGACCTGGCCGCCACTTTCGGCATAAAAAGGCGTTTCTTCCAGCACAAGCTGGTAGGCTTCCTTTTGCTGAACCATAAGTTTGCGGTACTGGAGGATGCGGGTCTCCACTTCGAGGGTCTCATAGCCCACAAAACGCGGCAGATCAGAAGAAGGTGTTACAACCACCCAGTCGCCGGTGCTGGTTTCGGTGGCCTGGCGGCTGCGGGTACGCTGCTCTTCGAGGTGGGCTTTGAAGCCCTCCATATCTATCTCCAGTCCCCGCTCGCGGGCCATCAGTTCCGTAAGGTCTATCGGGAAGCCGAAGGTATCGTAGAGTTTAAAGGCAAAATCGCCATTTACCCGCTTGGCGCGGCTGGCCACATATTCTTCAAACATCTGGGTGCCGCTTTCGAGTTTGCGGAGGAATCCTTTTTCTTCTTCGAGGAGAATACGGGCAATAAAGTCGCGCTGTGTCCTTACTTCTTCAAAGATATGCCCATAATCCTGGGCAAGAATTTCGACCAGTTCGTGGAGGAAAGGCTCGCTGATGTTCAGATAGGTAAAGGCATAGCGGGAAGCGCGGCGCAAAATCCGGCGGATCACATAGCCTGCACCTGTATTGGAGGGCATCTGACCGTCGCCGATGGCAAAAACGATGGCCCGGATGTGGTCCATAATCACGCGCATGGCTACTTGCTGCGCTTCTGTGGCCTGTATATAGAGAATGCCTGTTTTTCTTTCGAGAAACTGGCGGGTGTGGTCGAAAATATCCGTGTCGTAGGTGGATTTTTTTTGCTGAAGGGCCATGCTGAGGCGCTCGAAGCCCATGCCGGTATCCACGTGTTTGTCGGGCAGTTCTTCGAGGGAGTTGTCGGCCTTGCGGTTGTACTGGATAAATACCAGGTTCCATATTTCAACGACCTCCGGGTGGCCGGTATTGACCAGGCTTTTGCCGTCTGTTTTGAGGCGGTCTTCCTCGCTGCGGAGGTCCACATGGATCTCCGAGCAGGGGCCGCAGGGGCCGGTATCGCCCATTTCCCAGAAGTTATCTTTTTTGCCGAAGGGTAAAATATGGTCTTCTGCGATCCATTTGGCCCATTCGCGGTGCGCATCGTCGTCAAAAGCGAGTTTTTCTCTTTCATCACCGCCAAACACCGTTACATACAGGCGGTCTTTGGGGAGAGCGTAGCGGGCGGTAAGTAATTCCCAGGCCCATTCGATCGCTTCTTTCTTGTAATAGTCACCAAAGGACCAGTTACCTAACATCTCAAACATGGTGTGATGGTAGGTGTCGTGGCCGACTTCTTCGAGGTCGTTGTGCTTGCCAGAAACGCGGAGGCACTTTTGGGTATCAGCCACCCTGCGGCTTTTCGGATTTTTTAATCCGAGAAATATATCTTTAAACTGGTTCATACCAGCGTTGGTAAACATCAGCGTGGGATCGTTTTTTACGACGATCGGAGCCGATTTTACAATCTGGTGCGCTTTTTGCTCAAAGAAATCGAGAAAGGTCTGACGGATTTGGAGGGAGGAAAGCATTATTTTTACCGATTATGAAACATATCCCAAAGAATTGCGTAGGCGCTTGCTTTCTTTGTGGAAAAATGTATTAACTTTGGAACTACAATATTAAGACGATTTTTTTCACCAAAAAATCTAACGTTCGGCTTCTTCCCTTGCTCACGTTGACAACTTAATCCAACCTGTATGGCGAAAGAGATACGCTATTATTACGACGAGGCGAGTTGCTCGTTCTTGCCTGTCAAGCCGGACTTCAGGTCTGTGCTCAAGCGTACATTATATACGATTGGCGGCGCTGCCCTTGCTTCTTCTCTTATTATCGGTGCCGTTTTCTTTTTCTACGACAGCCCCAAAGAGGCGCTGCTGAAAAAGCAAAACGCGGCCCTTATCAGCAAAATCAACGAACTGGACAACCAGTTTGCATCGCTGGAAGACAAACTCAATGAATTACACACCCAGGACAACAGCTTCTACCGAAGCCTCCTCGGTGCTGAAAAAGTGGACGACGGCCAGTGGAACGGCGGTGTCGGTGGTGCAGAAAAACCTGCCGACGGCTCTACGCCCGAAGCGCTCGAAGACGCACAGTCCCGCATCGACCGCCTGAACTACAAGATTGACGTTCAGAACAACAGCTACAATTCCCTCTTCGACAAGCTCTCTACCAAAGAAGAAGAGCTGCGCCATGTGCCTGCCATCAAGCCCGTAGCGGGTATGGTGATCTCCGGTTTCGGTATGCGGATGCACCCGATCCTGAAATTCCGCAAGATGCACACCGGCCTCGACATGGAAGCTGCCATTGGTACCACGGTATATGCCACCGCTGATGGTGTCGTTATTACCTCCGGCACCACCCAGGGCGGATATGGCCTCCAGATCGAAATCAAGCATGGCAACTTCGGTTATACGACCAAGTATGCGCACCTTTCACGTACCATCGTAAGCGAAGGTCAGGAAGTGAAGCGCGGCCAGGTCATTGGCTACACGGGCAACAGCGGCCAGTCCAAAGGCCCTCACCTGCACTATGAAATCATCAAAGAGGGCAGCAAAATTGACCCGATTGATTATTTCTACGGCAACCTTGCCCCGAAAGAATATATCAAGCATCGCGAAGATGCCAAGGCCGAGAATGTTTCGATGGACTAACGCTCAATGTCTCCTGTGAGCAACGAGCCGGATAGCATACGGAAACAATATTTTACCATCGGAGAGGTGGCTAAGGAACTCAACCTTAGTCCCTCTCTGATCCGTTTTTGGGAGACGGAGTTCCGCGAGATCAGTCCCCGCAAAAACCGCAAGGGCAACCGCACCTATACGGAGAAGGACATCGAGACCCTGCGCAAAATTCATTTCCTGCTGAAAGTCAAGAAATTTACCATCAAAGGCGCCCGCGAATGGATGCGCGATGAGAAAAAAGAAGTTGTTGCGGAGCCTAATGTGCGGGAGACCCTATTAAAATTGCGGGCTTTCTTGGTGGAATTAAAAGAATCTTTGTAAGTTTGCACTCCAATTGTTTCGGGATGTAGCTCAGCCCGGTTAGAGTACACGTCTGGGGGGCGTGGGGCCGGCAGTTCGAATCTGCCCATCCCGACCGGATAAAAGAGGTAGCGTAACGGCTGCCTCTTTTTTTATTTCCCTTTATCCCCCCTATTCCCTCCTCCCTCCCCACAACCATGTAAGAATCTTTTCCGTTTATTCATCAATCCTGCCCGCTTCAGACATCATCCGCGCCAGTCAGCCGATGATCCTGCGCATTCAGACGCATTGCACAAAAGGTATGTTGGAAATAAATAAAAACAGTCCGAACTTTACATTGTAAAAAAGATCAAACAAAAAGAGTTTTCACCACATGAAGTACATCCTTGCCACCGCTCTCAGCTTCGTTCTTTGCACCAGCCTTTTCGCACAGGAGTACCGTTTGGCCGCAGGCGGACGCCTCGGTTCAGCCAACGGCTTTACCCTGAAATATTTTGCAGGTGAATACACGGCCATCGAGAGCATTGTGGCCTATCGCAAGGAAGGTATCAGGGTGATCGCGCTGGCCGAGCAGCATATCCCGCTGGGACGCCGCAGCCAGACCAGTTTCTTTTTCGGGGCAGGCGCTCATGCCGGATTTACCGGACTGCTTCAGGCGGAAGGTGTTGCACGGCCCTCCTACGGCGCGGATGCCATCGTAGGATTTGAATATGTATTTGACCACAGCCCGGTCGCCGTTTCCGTGGACATCAAGCCGGAAATAGAGCTGCACAAGGGGCGTGTTTTTTCGGGAAACAATGCAGGACTTTCGCTGCGTTTCTATCTGGACTAAAGCTTGTTTGAAATGTGTATATATAAGGCCTGCCTGCGCTGGCCTTTTTTGTTTTAGGCGGTTTGGAGGATTGTAATCCTTTTGCGTATTTGAGGCGAACGCACCTTTCTCGCCAATGAATACCCCCTCCATTTACGCCCTTCTTGTAGGGATTGACACCTATCAGCCTCCCGTAACAGCCCTCAAAGGCGCCGTGAACGATATGCGGGCGATGCGCGATTTTCTACAGCAGCGCGCTACCGAAACAGGCACACCCCTGCTGATGGAAATCCTTGAAAATGAGCAGGCTACCCGCCAGAACATCGTTTCCGGATTTAAAACACACCTGACAAAGGCTTCCGCTGATGATACCGTATTTTTTTACTACAGCGGCCACGGCTCCCAGCAGATAGCCGATCAGGCATTCTGGGGACTTGAAGAAGACAAAAAGCTGGAGACCCTCATTTGCTATGACAGCGAACCCGATGGATTCCAGCTCGCCGACAAGGAGATTGCCAACCTGCTGGGCCAGGTGGCTAAAAAGACAGAAAATATCCTTGTGATCATGGACTGCTGCAACTCAGGCTCGGCCACCCGCTCGGAAACGACCCGTGTGCGAAGCGTGAGTATCAATGACCTCCCCCAACGGGTGCGCCCTGCCGAGTCTTTTATCATGCCGCTCAACTCCGGCAGCGCGCAGGAGGCGCGGCATGTAGCCTTGTTTGCTGCACAGTCTTTTCAGAAAGCCAAAGAAGACATCATCGGGGGCGCTTACAGAGGTATTTTTACCTATTCGCTGCTCGAAGTGCTGGCGACTGCTGTCGGTCCGCTGACCTATACCGATCTGATGCGCCGGGTTCGCAACCTGGTCATGCAGCGCACCTATGACCAGGTGCCGCAGCTTTATGCGCTGGAGTCGGGCGACCCGGGCCGCGTATTTCTCAATGGGGCCGTGAGCCGCAGCAGCAATTATTTTGCACTTACCCACGACGCAAAACTGGGCTGGGTGATAGATGCGGGTAGTATTCATGGTATTCCGGATCAAAACCTGAGCGCCGCGCCTGCCATCATCGCCATATTTGCCGAGGATGCGCCCGAAACGGAGCTTCGCGACATGAACAAAGCCCTGGGCAAGGCCACGGTTACGGAAGTAAGGCCGGATATTTCATTGCTGAAGCCTGCCGACGGGCTGTTTCTCGACACAGCTACCGCTTACCGCGCCCGTATATTCAGCCTGCCCATCAAAACCCTTGGCGTGCATATCCGGGGAGATGTGGCACAGGGCATAGCTTTGGCAAAAACGGCGCTGGCCAATGACACACAGGCTTCCCTGTATGTAAAAGCGGTGGATACGCCCGCCGAGGCAGCCTATAACCTGATCGCAGGCTCGGATGCGTTTCCGGATCAGTACTATATCACCCGCAAACTGGACCCCGACTCCCAGCCGCTGGTCGAGCAGATTCCGGGCATCCAGGCAGCCAGTGCGCAAAAGGTAGTTGACCAACTGTTTCACATAGCCAAATGGGAGCGCCTGCTGGAGCGCCGCAACCCCAACAGCAACATTCCTTCTGAAGGTGTAAAAGTGGACATATACCACGCTACCGAGAATCAGATAGTTGCTCCGGAACAGGGCGGCATCATTTTCCGGTATAAACAGGCAGAGGGCAGGCAGGCGTTCCGGATAAAAATCACCAATCGCTCGGGCCGCCGGCTCTATTGTAGTTTGCTCTATTTGTCTCCCGAGTATGAAGTAAAAGCTGATATTCTGCCGCAAAAACAGGGGGGCGTGTGGCTCGACCCGGATCAGGAAGCCTGGGCAAATGATGGCAGACCTATCAAACCAGGGGTTCCGGATGCCTTTTACCAGATGGGAAAAAAAGCGGTGGTGCTGACCTTCAAAGCGATTTCTTCTACCAAATGGTTTGATGCCAGCCCGCTGGCGATGACGCCTCTGGGATTGCCCCGCCCAAGCCTCCGCTCGGAGTCTGCGGCAGACTTTGGCGATGCAGATTACAGCAGCGACGACTGGAATGCGACCGAAACCGCCGTAACCGTGGAGCGGATAGATTGACCTGTCTGAAAGGCAGGAAAAAGGCGCTTATTTCCATTGTTTTATATTTCGGAAGGTTTGGAGGATTGCCATCCTTTTGCGTATTTGAGGCGAACGCAACTCCCTTTTTACCAATGAGCGCCACCTCCATTTACGCCCTTCTCGTAGGTATCGATAAATACCTCCCCCCCGTACCAGCCCTCGACGGTTGTGTAAACGACATGCGTGCAATACGTGATTTCCTGAAAAAACGTGCCACAGAGACTGGTACGCCTCTGCTGATGGAAATCCTGGAAAACGAACAGGCTACCCGCCAGAACATCGTTTCCAAATTTGAAACCCACCTGACAAAGGCCACTGCCAATGATGTAGTATTTTTTTATTACAGCGGTCACGGCTCCCAGGAAAAAGCCCATGAGATCTTCTGGGCCCTTGAAGAGGACAAAAAGAATGAGACCATCGTTTGCTACGACAGCCGTATGCCCGATGGAATGGACCTCGCCGACAAAGAGCTGGCTACCCTGCTGGGCGTTGTGGCAGAAAAAACAGAAAACATCATCGTGATTATGGACTGCTGCAACTCGGGATCCGGCACCCGTGCCACAGATACCAAGGTGCGGAATGTGGACCAACTTCCCGAAAAAGTGCGCGCCCTCGACTCCTATATTCTGCCCCGCAACCTGAACTCCGACCGCAGTGTGCTTTCTGTATCCGGCACGCAGCAGTTGGTGATCCCCGATGCGCGCCACGTGGCCCTGTCTGCTGCGCAGTCTTTCCAGCTTGCCAAAGAAACCCTGCTCGGCGGCTCGCCCAGAGGTGTTTTTACCTTTTCATTGATCGAAGTCTTAGAGACCGCAGTAGGCCCGATGACCTACGCCGACCTGATGCGCCGTGTCCGGGGACTGGTTACCCAGCGCACCTACGACCAGGTGCCGCAGCTGTATGCACGCGATTCAGGCGACCTCGACCGCGTATTCCTCAACGGAACCGCCACCCGCGGCAGCAACTATTATTCCGTTACCCACGACCGCCAGTTGGGCTGGGTGATAGATGCAGGCAATATCCACGGCATCCCGGATGAAAGCCTCGGCCTGGCTCCAACCATCATCTCTGTTTTTGCCGAAGATGCACCCGAAGCAGAACTTCGCGACATGAGCAAAGCCCTCGGCAAGGCGACCGTCACCGAAGTAAAGCCCAATCTTTCCCTGCTGCGCCCCAATGACGGCCTGTTTCTCGACACCAAAACCGCCTACCGCGCCCGTATATTCAGCATGCCGGTCAAAACCCTCGGCGTAAACGTCCGGGGAGATGTGGCACAGGGGGTCGTGCTGGCAAAAAATGCCCTTTCCAACGATCCGGAGGCCTCCGTATATGTAAAGGCAGTGGACAAATCGAGCGATGCGGCCTATAACCTGATTGCAGGCTCCAAAGATTTTCCTGATCAATTTTATATCACCCGGAAGTCCGATCCCGACTCCCAGCCGCTGGTCGAGCAGATTGCCGGTATCAACGCCGCAAATGCTGAAAAAGCCGTTGACCAGGTATTTCACATAGCCAAATGGGAGCGCCTGCTGGAACTCCGCAATCCCAACAGCAGCATTCCGTCTGAAGGGGTAAAAGTGGACATCTACCATGCAACGGAAAACCGGGTGGTCGCGGCAGAAAAAGGCGGTATCGTTTTCCGCTACAAAAAAGCCGATGGCAAAGCGCCCTCTTTCCGGGTCAAAATCACCAACAACTCGGGCCGCCGCCTCTACTGTGGCCTGTTATATATGTCTTCGCAATACGGCGTAAACCCGGACGCACTGCCCCAGGCAGGCGTATGGCTCGATCCGGGTGCGGAGGTATGGGCCGTGCGCGGTCAGGCCATATCCGGCGAAGTGGCTGATGTTCTCTATCGTCTGGGCAAAAAATCGGTGCGGGAGACCTTCAAGCTGATCTCTTCTACCAAGGAGTTTGATGCCCGCCTGATGGCCATGCAGGAACTGGGGCTGCCCCGCGACCGCACCCGTTCGACCACCAATACCCGCGCGCTGAGCTTCGGTAGCGCAGACGGAGGAGACGGAGGCGATGACTGGAATTCAACCGAAACCGCTGTGACCCTGGAGCGGATAGATTAAGTTTTGCAGAAAAAACCAACTATGTGGCCCGGGACTCCCCTGGGTCACATTTTTTTTGTCCGGAGCGTAACTCATTTTGGTTTATATCGTAAACTAATTTATATTTACGACAAATAACTCTTATGGACGAAAAAGAAAGCCTCCGGCTGATTACAGAGATGATTGATGCCGCCCGCAACCGGGTCCGTAAGGGGGAGGGTAATATCTCGATGGCTTGGGGCTATGTGGTGATGCTTGCCAGCCTCGGGCATTTTTTTGCAGACAGAGCCGGCTACCCGGCAGAGGCCCCTTATGCATGGCTCCTGATTTTCGGAGCGATACTCTACACACTTGTATTCTCCATCCGGCAGCAGAAAAAAGACCGCACAAGCACCCATATTGACCGCATTCTGGATCATCTCTGGCTGGGCTTCTCCATTTGTATGATGACAATCGGCTTTATGGGGGCGCAGATGGGAAATGCATCCTTTAGCGTCATCGAGCTGTTTTATGGACTGGCTTTATTTGTCTCAGGAGCGGCTTTCCGCTTTAAGCCCCTGATATATGGCGGTATATGGTGCTGGATAGCAGCCTGGGTGTCTCTTTTTGTCGAATTTCCCTATCACCTGCTGATCCTTGCCGCCTCCGTGCTGGGCTATATCCTTCCCGGCTGGCTGCTCAACCGGAAAGCCTATGTTTAAAGACCTCGATCCCATTCTGCATTCGCAGCTCCGCCTGGCAGTGATGTCTCTGCTGGTGGGAACCGAACAGGCAGACTTTAATTTTCTGAAAGAAAAAACACAGTCGAGCGCGGGCAACCTGAGTGTGCAGATTACCAAATTAGAAGAGGCGGGGTATATCTCTGTGCTCAAGACCTATGAAAACAAGCGCCCCAAAACGATCTGCAAAATAACAGCGGCAGGTCTGAGCGCCTTTGAAACCTATGTCAAGGCCCTGAAAACCTATTTTCCCGAGTAAGTCTTTTTTTCCCTTTTTAGTTTACATTATAAACTTATTTACGGTATGAAAATCACTTCTTTTTTCCGAATTTCTCTGATCTGGGGACTGATGGCAGCGCCCGCCCTGTCTGTGGCGCAGCAAAGCGGTGATCGTCCGGGCCTAACGCTCGGCCTTCATCTGAATGAAACCGGCCAGCATTACGGCCTTGGGCTAAATGCCTCCACACCTTCTTTTGCCCGTGGGAATCTGGCCCTGCGTGCTTCCGGAACGATGCAGTACTATGAGGTGCCCGCTACCACAGAATCCGCGATGGAATGGTCCCGTTTTGCTCAGGTTCGCCTGGGTCTGGTGAGCTACGCGCCCGTGTGCGCCTGCGGCATTCGCGCCTATGGGGAAACCGGTCCGCTGGCGATCAGGCCCCATACCTCCTTCTCCAACGGAAACTGGCAGATGGGCTGGTACGGACTCTTTGGCGCGGAGTTTCTGATGAGCAGCAGTTCGCTCTTTTTCTTTGAAATGGGTGGACAAGGCGCTTCCAATAAAAATGCAGGTATTCCGGCGGGCTACCAATCCTTCGGCAACGGGTTTATGGCATCCGCAGGTTTCCGTCTTCAGTTCGGTTCCGCCTCCAACTAAACAGTCCTGATATGATTCACCATCCGACCGGACTTTTTCACACCCTGGCCGCCGTAGTGGCCCTGATAGCGGGCACATTCGTGCTGCTGCGCCGCAAAGGTGACCTCATTCACAAGCGCGCAGGCTACGTTTACACCCTTGCTATGGCCTTGCTGAATGTGAGTGCGTTTATGATCTACGATCTGTGGGGCCGCCTGGGCCCCTTTCACTTTGCCGCTCTGGTGAGCGCCGCTACGCTGTACATGGGCATAAGAGCTGCCCTCAGGCGGCGTGAGGGCTGGTACGAGCAGCATTATTACTGGATGAGCTGGTCAGTGGTCGGGCTGTATGCTGCGTTTGTTGCCGAGGTCGGTGTGCGGATGGTGCCCTGGGGTGCTTTCTGGCTTGCCGTCTTTGGGGCGCTTTTTGCGGTAATGGCCGGAGGAAGCTGGCTGATCCGGAAGAATGCCCCTCATTCTCCCACCATAAACCCGTCTTCCAGCTCTCTGACCTCCAATCCTTCCAGGTAGGGAGCCAGGGCTGCGGAGTCGGGCAAATAATAGCGGTGAATCCCTGAGAACCAGACCAATACAGCTTCTCCGGAATGGAGGGCCTGCTGCATACCGGCCATTTCGGTGCGGTATGCAGCATTGGGCTGCTGCGAAACGGGACTGAGGCGCAGCGGTACGGAATAGATTCCTTCATAGCGCTGCATGTGCAGGCGGATCGCATC
>RDXT01000142.1 GCA_004292985.1 Bacteroidota bacterium | reverse complement strand
TCCAGATGGTGGTGCCGCCCGTCGAAATCAGAAACACACAAAACAGCAGAAAAAGCAAGTCCCTGTTTTGCAATACATCCACAACGGAATGTTTCTTCTTTTCCCCGGCGGAATCGCTCACATTAGCATCCCCCGCCAACGAGAAGGTGCATATAAAGGCCAGAAACATGGTCGCTGCCGAAAAAATAAAAATGACGGCAATATTGATCTGGTCAATAAAATACCCTGTAACGGTGCCTGTACAGGCCCATCCGGCAGCGCCAGCCACGCGGAGACTGCCATAGGAAAAGGTAGGGTCTTTTTGCACCAGTTGCAGGGAAAGGCTGTCGAGCAGGGGCTGTGTGCTGTTGTAAAACAATGACATACAGGCCGTTATCAGCAGGTAGCTCACAAAATTACCCTCTGCCAGATACAGCACATAGCTGAGCGCCGCAAACAGGGTCGCCACCAGCAGGGCCTTTTTATAGCCAAATTTATCCGACAAATAGCCAAACACAGGCTGCATCACAAACATCATCAGCGGCGTGACGCTCAGCACCGTGCTGATTTCGATGCCAGTAAGCCCGCGATCCTTGAGGTAGTCGGCAAAAATGGGCAACCAGGAGGCTGTGCAGGAAAAAACCAGGAAATACAGAACCCGGAGTTTGGTAGCTTCTGTCAGTTTCATTGCGGGGGTAGGGTAAACGGATTAGGCAGGCGAAGAATGGAGGGCTGAGGCGGCTTCCCGCTCGATCAGAAACAGGCCTCCGGGGTGCAGGCGCATCACACTGGCGGGAACATCCGGGCTGACAGGGCCTTCTATTGCCTGCCGCACAATCTCCGCTTTTTTGAGGCCATTGGCGATCAGGATGGCCTGCTTCGCTTCTGTCAGGTGCCTGAGACCGAGTGTAATGCCTTGATTCAGAACGGTTTGGGTCCGGAAGTATTTTTGTCCGACTTCCTGGGTAAATGCCTCTAATTCAACCACATGCGCATACGAATCAAAGGGAATGCCCGGTTCATTAAAGCCGATGTGGCCATTCATACCGATGCCGACGAGGATCAGGTCTAAGCCGCCCGCATGGGCTACGGCCTGGTTCAGCCGTTCCGTTTCGGCAGAGAGGTCCCGGCTGAGGGCATCGAAAAGATGCACCTGCGCAGGCATCAGCCCCAGCGGACGTATGAGGTTTTCCTGTAAAAAATAATGGCAGCTCCCTTCATTTTCCGGCGGAATACCCACCCATTCATCCAGGCCGATAAAGGTGATCCGGGAAAAATCTATCTGCTCTTCGCGGGCCTTTTGCACAATCAGCGAATAGGCGAGCCGCGGCGTATCTCCGGCTGCAAAACAAAGGACCGCCTCCGGCTGCGCCTGCACAAGCCTGCATACTTCCGCAGCGGCCAGCCCGGATGCACGTTCATACGAATCGGCGATGTGAAGTTTCATAGATCAGACGTATCGGAGGTGCTTAGTAAAAAATGTGCAATAGATTGTATATCAGGACTTTGCATAGACTGCATGTACAGGCTCGATATGGCATTGCCGAGGGTGAGAGCGGGGCCATTGCCCAGGCCGAGCAACCTTCCGGTACAAAATCCCGCATTAAAATTATCGCCTGCACCGGTAGAGATGCGGGGTTGCTCCACAAAAAAGCTGTTTCTCAACGCCATCCCTTCCGCGCTCAGGGACAGCGATTGCCGCGCGTGGTGAATGATCACGGTGTCTATGCCCAGATAGCCGAAAATCACTTTGGCCATCTCCTCGTGACTCATGGAGGATACCTTTTTCCCGGCCAGGATCCGGCAGAGAATAGAAGCCTCATTCACATTCAGGCTGAGGACCACCTGCCAGTATGCCGAAAAGGCCCGGATCAGGTCCAGCGCTTCGCGTATCTTCTCCGCGCTGCGGCTGGAGCAGTCGGCCAGGTCGAAGAAGCCGAGCGTTTGGGGAGAGCTACCTGTTCCGGGCAGAATGTCTTTGAGCAGCCCCTGCCAGAGAGAGGTCGAGTTGTCGAGTTCGCCCCAGTTGAGCAGGGCTACGGCATCGGCCCCGGCAAACAGGGTCCGGAGGGTTTCCATACCGATGCTGTCGCAGACCTGCTCCCAGGTGATGCTGTGGAGCTTGCCCATGTTGGCCAGCATAATTTTGCCGCTGGTAAACTCCATCACATGGCTCAGGCCCGGATTTCCGAAGCTATACAGGCGGCAGTTGGCGGGCAGTTCCTGAAACGCCGGGTGAATCTGCGGATGCCCCAGCGGTCCTACGCAAGACACCTGCGCACCCATCTGCGCGAGCGCATTGGCAGTGATGGGCATATTTCCCCCGATTTTGGAGGCCAGTTCCACCAGTTCGAGCGAGAAGTTTTTTTCCCCTTTTTCGACGATGTACTGTCCCCACTCCAGTCCCGACTCAAAAAAATGAGTTTGGCCCTCAGCCTCTTTTTGCCTGACGATTTTCAGTACCTGGTCAATAAACGCATCGAAGCCCAGGCTGATCTGTGTTTTTGCCAGCAGAGGAGCCTTTGCGAGCAAAGTATCAGCAATCGAGTGAAGCTCACGGAGGTCATAGGACATAGGGGCGGAGGTCGAAGCGGGTAGGTAGCAGCGTCAATATCGCGTTTTCCGGGTTATTTGCAAAAGGGGGGCTGAGATCATTTATATATACAAAAAGCGCCGGGAAACCCCGGCGCTCATGCTTTTATGGCATCATCAACTGCTTATTTTTTCAGGAAGCCGCCCAGCATACCTGCTACATCGTCGATAGCGGAGCCATCGCGGTCGCTGTCGAGCATATTGTTGAGCATGCCCATCACACCGCCGCCGGCGTTTTGGTTGCCGCCCATGCCGCGTGAGTTCATAAACATGCCGACGAGGGAGCCGATGTCTAAGCCACCGCCCTGCTGGTTTTGGCGACCCATCATGCCCATGACTACGGGTGCGAGGTTTTCGAGCAGAGAGCCTGCCTGACCTGCGTTCAGACCGGAGGCCTGGCTGATGCCATCGTGTACTTCATTTTTGTTGCCGCCAAAGAAGCTTTCGATCAGTTGCGGGCCGATGCCATTGTCGGTCGAACCCAGGAAACCTGTGAGGTTGTCGAGGATAGATCCGTCGTTTTGCTGCACATGTTGCTGGAGTGCCTGTGCGCCCTGCTCCGTAGCGGCCTGGTTGCCCATTGCGCCAACGATCATCGGGAGCGCAGCGGCAATAGCCGACTGGGTTTGGGAGGGGTCAGCGCCCAGTTGCTTGCTGAGGGCTTCGAGGGCCGGGCCGCTCAGTTGTTCTGTGAGTTGGTTAAGCAGTGACATAACTCGGGTTATATTAATAGGTGTGGGAGGCAGATTGCCGGGTGAAGATAGTTCCGATTTTTAGAAGGAAAAAATAATGCGGGGTCACTTTGGCTTTTCATCAAAGGGCTTAGGCCAAGAGCGTAAATAGTGTTTTTTTTGCAGGTGATGACAAACTACCCCATCCACACCGGCAGCGATGCCCTGAGCGCCCTGGCCGCGTTTATCCGGAAACTGGCACCTACCCAGGTTTTTGTCCTGGCCGACGAGCATACCCGTCAGCATTGTTATCCGGTGTTGCAGGGCCATCTTCCGGCGCACAGCCTCTGCGTGATCCCGCCCGGAGAGCAGCACAAACACCTCGAAACCTGCGCCTATATCTGGGGCGAAATGACCCGCGCGGGCCTGGACCGCAAGGCGCTGGTACTCGATCTCGGCGGAGGGGTGATCGGAGACATGGGCGGGTTTTGTGCGGCGA
>RDXT01000141.1 GCA_004292985.1 Bacteroidota bacterium | reverse complement strand
GAAATCTCATATTTGTAATCGCTCACTACCTGGCGGAAAATGCCCTTGCCTCCGAATTCCAGCATCTGGTTGCTGCCGATCGGGTGCTGATAGTCACTCTGGAAGGTGATTTCCTGGTTGGTATTCAGGTTGATGTTGCGCTGGCGGTTGATAATTTCTTTGAGGCTGTTGAGGTTGTTCGCGTCAAAATTATTGGTCAGGTTGGTGCGGCTGAACTGGCTCGACATGCTCCATTCCTGTGAAGGTTTTTTGAAGGTGTGGAGGTAGTCTATGTTGCCGTCAAAGTTATTGGAGATGTCGCGGCTGTCCACTTCACGTGAGTTGGAAGTGAGCAGCAGGGTGTTTTCAAACACATTGGTGTTCTGGCTCTGGTCTCTCGAAAAATTACGCATGCCATAACGAAGACCTGCACTCAGAAACTGATTTTTGGCCAGCTCGTAGTCCCAGCCCAGGTTGTAGCTGCCAAAAGCGCCGAGGTCAAACGCTTCTATTGACTGGTTGGTAACCAGCGTTTTACCCGCGCTTAGGGTGCTTTGTGTCAGTTGAGACTCAGAGGGATTGAAAAAGCCGCGTCCGAAGCCGCCCAGTGTAAAGCCCATTTTGCCCTGGCGGTAGCTGCCATTGATACCCAGGTTGGCAGAGCGGTTGCCGGCGCCGAGATCCACATTGAGCGAGTAGCCCTGAAGGGTGGTCTTTTTAGTGATAATGTTGATGATACCGCCCGAACCTTCCGCATCATATTTGGCTGAAGGTGAAGTTATTACCTCAACCGTTTTGATCATGTCTGCCGGAATCTGCTTCAGCGCATCGGCTACGCTGCTGGCCATGATGGTCGAAGGTTTGTTGTTGATCAGTACGCGGATGTTGGAGCTTCCCCGCATTGAAACATTGCCATCGAGGTCCACAGAGAGCATGGGCACCTTGCGCAGCACATCCGAAGCGTCTCCGCCTTTGGAAGTCAGGTCGCGCTCGGCATTATAGACCAGGCGGTCCACTTTTTCTTCGATAATAGACTGCTGGCTGCTGATCGTTACCTCATTGAGGGTCGTGATATTAAGCGGGAGCTGCACATTGCCCAGGTCGAGGATCTGCGCTTTGGCAAGCGTGATATTTTCGATTTTGCGGGTGCGGTATCCCGGAAAGCTGATTTCCAGCATATAAGAGCCGGCAGCGATTTTTTCAAAAGCAAATTTGCCTTCGCCATCTGCCAGCACGCCTTCGAGCACCTTTTTCTCAGGCATTCCGTAGAGGAGTATGTTGGCATAGGCTACAGGGGTCGCGTCTAAGGAGTCGAGGATAGCGCCTTTAAGCGTAGAGCTGCCTTTGGGAGCAGAAGTAACAGCAGGAGTAGCTGGCTGTTGTGCGCCTTCAGGTCGGCGGGTGCCGCTGCCAGGACCGCCGGGAGGGCCTCCCATGGGAAACTGGGCACTAACAGAGGTGCAGACTGTCAGAAACATGAGCAGCGAAAGGAGGAATTTTTTCATAGGAGAATCGGATTATCAAACGCGTGATGGTAAAAGTACGGGCGTTTGACCCTCCGGTATTGGGAAATAGACTAAGCAGGCAAATCAGCAGATGAATAGTGCAATTTTGCTTATGAAATTATCGGGTATATTTTAGCAAACGGAGCAGCTCCTCTGTATTAGACTCGCTCACAGGCACTTCGTAGGTACCGATGCTGATGTACTGGCTGCGGATGGATTCGATCTTGTCGAGCCGCACAATAAAGGACTTGTGCACGCGCATAAAGGCGCCCGGGGGCAGTTTTTCTTCGATCCCTTTTAACGTGGACTTGGTGATAATGGGCTTTTTGCTGGTAGAAAGATAAATTTTGATATAGTCCTTCATCCCTTCGATATGCGTGATTTCTTTCACAGGCACTTTGACGAGGGAATACTCCACATTGACAAAAAAATAATCAGGTTCTTCCGGGCCTGCCTGCACCTGCGGGACCATGAGTGCCTCCCGCTTTTGTTTCTCCTCCATAGCCTTATTTACAGCGCGGGTAAATCGCTCGATGGTAACGGGTTTCATCAGATAATCAACCACTTCCAGGTCATAGCTCTCTACCGCATAGTTGGAGTAGGCCGTAATAAAAATGACCATCGGCTTCTCGCGCATACTTTCCAGAAACTTCGTTCCCAGCATACCCGGCATCTGAATGTCGAGAAAAAGCAGGTCCACAGGCCCTTTCTGCATGGCCTCCATCGCCTCAAAAGGATTGCGGCAGGTGCCCGCAAGCTCCAGGAAAGGAATCTGCTGCACATACTCTTCGATCAGTTTGCGCGCCATACTTTCATCGTCCACGATCAGGCAGCGAAGTTTCATAGCTTAATGTTAAAAGAAATTGTTGCAATCTCCAACTAATTTTTTAGTTTTGCACAAAGCAATCTGCATGGAATCCCGCTTACTGACGACGCTCGAACTGAAGGTAATGAACATCCTCTGGGCAGAGAAAAAGGCCCTGGTGCGGGATATGATCACCCATTGGCCGGAGCAACCCCGGCCAGCATACAACACCGTTTCGACCATTGTGCGCATCCTTGAAGAAAAAGGCTTCGTCGCGCATGAATCCCTGGGCCGCAGTCACGCGTATTACCCCCTGATTACCCGGAGTAAATACCAGCAGCGGATGATGCGGCACATGATGGACAATGTATTTTCAGGCTCGGTGACCGGCATGGTCTCCACCCTGCTCGATCAGCGCAAAATGTCGCCTGACGAACTGCAGGAACTCCGGGACCTGATCAGCCAGAGTGAAAAGGAATGATTGCCTATTTGATCACATCGGCGCTGCTTTCGTGGCTGGGCCTGCTCCTGTACCTCGGAGCGGGTCGGCGATGGCTGAATGTGGCCCAGCAGCGGATATTCATTCATCTTACGATTGCTGCCAGTCTGGCGCTGCCGCTGGTGGTATCCCTGCCTGCTTCGCTTCAGCAGGCAAATCCGGAGCTGAAACCTCTGGCTTTCGGGCAGCCCATCGCTCATTCGGCCCTTCAGCAATACTGCCGCTGCGAGCGCCCGGACTACTCCCACCGCATCCGCTACCGCGCCAATGTTGCCTACAACCTCCTGCTGGAGCGCAAAGAACTGATGGCTGGCACGGTCTTTGGCGCAATGGGACTTGTGGCCCTCTGGCTGATGCTTCAGTTGCTTTACCTACGCTGGCTGGTGCGAAGCTCGCAGGTCAGGCCCTTTGACTGGCAGGACATCCACTGCCTGCTGCTCTATCCCCGGCGACCCATGCCTGCGGGTGCTTTCTGGCTCGGAAAACCCTACATTATCTGGAGCGAATCTCTAGATCAACTTGCTGAAAATGAGCGCCTTGCGGTGATCAGGCATGAGTGGTCCCACCTTCGGCAAATGAATACCTCCGAGCGCTTCGCCCTGCTCATGATCCAGTGCCTCTGGCTGCTCAACCCCGCTTTTTACTACTTCCGCAAACAACTCAGCCTGCTGAGCGAATACATTGCCGATGCCCAGGGTGCCGATGCCATGGGCAGCAAAAAAGCCTATGCCCAGATGTTGTTGCGCCTCAAAGAGGGCCAGTCTCTCCCGGCCATTTCACGCTTCTCAGGCGGCTCGCTCGGCCTTCGCATCCGGCGGCTGCTCCACAAGGCCGAACCCCGGCAGGCGCTATGGCCCATGCTCCTTTCCTGCCTTTTACTGCTCACCGCCCAGGGCCTCACGGTCGCTCCGCTTTCTTCCCGCGTGAGCCAGTCGCTCGAAAACCTGCGCAGCTA
>RDXT01000140.1 GCA_004292985.1 Bacteroidota bacterium | reverse complement strand
TCGAGCGTAACCACCATGTCGGTATTGATGCTGCCGATGACGAGGATTTTTTTCATGAGGGTGGACGAGGTGAAGGGTGAGCGGATGCAAATTGCGGGATTAGCGTGAAAAATCGTTACCTTTCATATATGAAGCTTCTGAATTTCTTATGAATCCCTTACTCACCCAAATCGTTATCCAGACAACGCTCCGGTCGCGGAGAAAACCGCCCTACTCCGATCGTGAAATTGCCGGAGCCTACCGGATTTTTATGATCATGGCGAAAAGATATATCAAGGATTTTATTCTGATCACGTCAGGTATTTTTTCGGCAGCATTCGGGTTTAAGGGTTTCCTGCTGACCAATCACTTCATTGATGGCGGAGCCACGGGCATCTCGCTGCTGCTCTCTGCATTAACAAAAATCCCCCTTTCCCTGCTGATTGTTCTGGTGAATATTCCTTTCGTGATTTTGGGCTACTGGACCATGGGCCGCACCTTTGCCGTCAAAACCGCCCTGGCGATCAGCGGCCTTGCGCTGTGCCTGGCGACCGTGAGTTTTCCCGATGTCACGCAAGACAACCTGCTGGTGGCCGTTTTCGGCGGCTTTTTTCTGGGCATGGGCATCGGTCTGACCATGCGCGGCGGAGCCGTGATAGACGGCACAGAGGTACTGGCCATTTTTCTCAGCCGCAAACTCAGCGCAACCGTGGGCGACATCATTATCCTGTTGAATGTGATGATCTTTTCAGCAGCGGCCTATTTCCTGGGCGTGGAAGTGGCCCTCTACTCCATGATTACCTATCTCGCAGCCTCCAAAACCCTGGATTTTGTGATCGAAGGCATTGAAGAATATATCGGAGTAACGATTGTGGCCTCCAACAGCGAGGAGCTTCGCCAGATGATTATTCAGACGATGGGGCGTGGCGTCACGATCTACAAAGGCAAAGGCGGCTACGGCAAAGAAGGCGAAACCCAGGAACTGGATATTCTCTACACGGTTATCACCCGCCTGGAATTAAATAAGCTCAGCACGGAAATCGAAAAAATTGAACCCAATGCCTTTGTGGTGATGAATCCTGTTAAGGATATTAAAGGAGGCGTGATTAAAAAGCGGGCGCTGCATTAACAGGGAACAGGGGACAGGGTTCAGGGAACAGGGAACAGTTTACAGGGAACAGAACTGCGGTCGCTGCCTGTCCCGCTTGCGGGGAGCTTGTCGAAGCGCCGCAAAACATCTCCAGTCTAACATCTTGCGTCTAAAATCTTTTTTCTAAAATCTTTTGTCTCTTCTGTCCAATCCATCGAAAGTCAATCGTCATGGGGGTGTAAAACGTATTTAAACACGTAAAACCTATGACAAAAGTGATTTTCATCATCGCTGCTACACTGGGTGTGGTAGTAATCGCGGGAGTGATCCTTTCACTTGTAGCTCCCAAAAAGATTTCGGTGCGCAGCACCCAGTTTATCCAGGCCTCCCGGCAGCAGGTGTTTGACCAGCTCCGGTTTATGAAAAATTTTCCGGCCTGGTCGCCCTTCCGTCAGCAGGATCCTGAACAGCAGTTTGAGATTTCGGGGCCGGACGGAGAAGTTGGAGCTACCTTTAGCTGGGTAGGGGTCAAGGAGCAGTCCAGAGGCTCCCAGCAGGTGGTTGCACTCAACGGCACCGAAAGCCTGAAAATCCAGTGCACCATCACCGAACCTTTTCAGTCCAATCCGACTTTCAGCTATACCCTCAACGAGAAGGACGGAGGGGTGGAACTGGTACAACTCTTTGAAACAGAGATGCCTGCCCCCACCAATATCATCGGCCTGCTCATGGGACTGAAAGACAATATCGCCGCCACCAACCAGCAGGGTCTGGCCCTGCTCAGGGAGGTGACCGAAAAGCAGTACGCTGCTCCCTTAACAGCTTATTAACATTCCCATTTTATCTTTACTTTTTCCCCTCTCACCCTTTAGCAATCAGACAATGACAGAGTTTATGATGATTTTCAGAATGGCGCCTGACAGCGATTTTCAGCCGACCCCTGAGCAGATTCAGGAGAATCTCAAGCAGTGGCAGGACTGGATGGGTGGCATCGCCGCGCAGGGTAAATATGTGAGTGGCAGCCAACTGGGCTTCACAGGCAAAACCCTCAAAGCCGATGGCGTAGTCACCGACGGCCCCTACGCCGAGGTAAAAGAGATCGTGGGCGGCCTCATCGTGGTCAAAGCCGAAGACCTCGACGAGGCGCTGGAACTGGCCCAAGGCTGTCCGATCCTGTATGTAGGCGGCAATGTCGAAGTGCGCGATATTAGCTGATGACGTTCTGATCCTAAAAAAGTCCTCTTTTCAGGAGCGGTGAAACAAGGGTTGCCAGATGATCGTTTGATCTTTGGCAGCCCTTAGCTGCATACTCACATGTCCTCCTCTCCCGACCTGATCCCCCACCTCTTCCGCACTGAGTTCCGAAAACTGGTGTCGGTTCTCACCAAACACTTTGGCCTGGCCCATATCGAAACGGCTGAGGACCTGGTCAGCGATACGTTTTTGCTCGCGGCAGAAACCTGGGGCTTAAAAGGTATCCCGGATAATCCGACGGCCTGGCTTTACACCGTTGCCAAAAACAAAACCCATGATTACCTGAAGCGAAACCAGCTATTTAACCAGAAAATAGCCACCGAACTCCGGCAGGCAGGCAGCGAAGGGGTAGAAATGGAAGTGGATTTAACGGAGAAAAACATCAGCGACAGCCAGTTGCAGATGATGTTTGCGATCTGCCACCCCTCTATTCCCACCGAAGCGCAGATCGGACTTTCGCTCCGGATTTTGTGCGGATTTGGGATAGATGAGATTGCAGATGCCTTTTTGTCCAACAAAGAAACCATCAACAAGCGTCTCTTCCGCGCCAAAGAAAAGCTGCGGGAAGAGCAGGTGAACATGGCATTTCCACCTGCCGCCGAACTGGGAAACCGGCTCCAGGCCGTGCTGACGACCCTCTACCTGCTGTTTAACGAAGGCTATTATTCCGCCTCCCAAAACGCTGTGTTGCGCAAAGACCTCTGCATAGAAGCCCTGCGCCTGACCCATCTCCTCGCAGACTATGAAAAAACAGCCCAACCTGCCGTGCATGCCCTGATCGCGCTGATGTGTTTTCACGCTTCGCGTTTTGAGGCCCGGATCAACCACGAGGGACAGGCGATTTTGTATGAAGAGCAAGATAAAAGCCTGTGGAACAGGGACTTAATTCAAAAAGGAGAGGAATACCTCAACCGCTCTGCCGTAGGAGATACCTTCACCAAATTTCACCTGGAGGCCGCCATCGCCTACTGGCATACCCAGCCGGAAGAAAACCCGGAGAAATGGCCTAAAATCCTTCAGTTTTACAACCTCCTGCTCCAGATCGCCTACTCGCCTGCGGCTGCCCTCAACCGGACCTTTGCCCTCGCCAAAGCCGACAGTTACGAAAAAGCCATCACTGAGGCGCTGAAACTCAAGCTCGAAAACAACCACCTCTACTTCGCCCTGCTCGGCGAGTTGTATCGCCCCTCCGATCCGCAAAAAGCCATCGGGCACTTCACCCTGGCCCTCGCCAAAGCCAAGACAGAACAGGATAAAGCCTTGTTAATGAAGAAGTTGCAGCAACTGACATAGGCGCAGGGAAACAACGCTCCAGATTCTGCTGCTCCGCTGCAACGCCGGGGACTTTTTTCACGTCTTCAGTCAGATAGTTGTTTCACCTCACGATTCTGCAACAAATGAAAGTATCGCTCACCCTCTCCA
>RDXT01000826.1 GCA_004292985.1 Bacteroidota bacterium | reverse complement strand
GAATGCCACGGATACCGACGGCATCGAAACACTGGATTCTGTATTTGTGCGGGTAAATGACGGGGAATGGTACGCCCTTTCTCCCCAGGTGAGCTTTTTATCCTTTGTCCCTTCGCAGCCAGAGCAGTCCGGCGCGCAGGATGCCGCCCTTTATACCGGCTCAGATGCACGCAAAGCTCTGAAAAACATCGGTGGCCTCCGGGTCGGCGAAAACAACCGTATCTATATTAAGGCCCGCGACATTGCCGGCGTGTATAGCCAGACGGACTCCAGCGCCCTTTTTTACCTGCGCCGCAAAGAAAGCGATCTGCTGGTGGTGGATGACCATTCGGAGTCGGTCGTGGATGAAGTCTATATGCCTGTGCTGTCTGCCGTTTACCCTGTGTATGACTATCTCGACATCAGCTCGACGCGGCCCGTATTCTGGGATCCGACCTTCCGGCTGCTGCTGGGACTCTATGACAAGGTATTCTGGTACTCAGATGGCACACAGTTATCCGCCCTCGGACTGCAATTGACCCTGGAAGTAGCTGCTACTCCGCTGCAACAGTATTTAAATGACGGAGGAAAACTGCTGGTTACGACCAAGTTCCCCACTTCATTTACAACCCCCTCCACCGGAAACCGCTCCGCAATCTTTGGATTTTCGCCCATGGACAGCCTTTCGACCTCTACTGGGCAGGCGCGGATTGTTACCGGAGCCAAAATCACTCCGCTGATCGCAGGTCTGGATACCCTTGTGGCGTCTGCCTTTATCACCGGAGCCGATCCTTTTTATGCCAAGGACCCCACCCGCAATTTATACAACGCGCAACTGACCGCTGTGGGCGGCTGGACAGGGCCTGCTACGATCGGGGGCAGCAGTGTGTTTAATAATGGGCAAACGAATCAAGTATTTGTGTCTGTGGAGCTTCATAAGCTCAACGGCAGGCCGGAGGCGCTGCGCAACTTTCTGGATACCGTGCTGAACGATACCTTTGGCTGGTAAAAGGCGGGGCAGCCTGCGGTAAATAAAAAAGGGGCGGCCTGTTGGCCGCCCCTACCGTTTAATATCTTTCGCGCAGCAACTGCACAAACTCTACAACCACTGCATCTGATCGGTTGAGGGTTTCGCTGCTGAGGACAAATTTATTCAGGATTTCTTCGACCTCTTCTTTGTTGCGGGCATTGTTCACCTTATCCACGATGATGCGGAAGCGGACATTGTTTCCGTCGAATACCTTTTGCACAAACTGATATTGCTTGTGAATCGGAATCTCGTCGAGTTTGATTTTCCGCACAGTAGAGGCGGGGCCATCGGTTCCCTGGCGCTGGAGGGCCAGTTGCTCGGCGAGGCTTTTGCCGGAGGTTTTTTCGTTGATTTTGTCGAGGATAGAGGATTTTTCCGTGGAAGGTGTGCCATTGGCAGGCGTCACAGGAGGAACAACGGGCGTCTGCGCGGCAGGACGGTTGTTGAGCAGGCGCTCCAGGAAAGAGGTCGTAGATTCTTTGTCTTTGACTTCTTCTACCGGCTGGACTTTGGCCTGCTCTTCGGCCAGAATGCTCTCCGCCATTTCCATCACTTCATCTACAATCGAAGGCGCAACTACCTTTTCCTCCGTAAGGACGGGAGGCTGCTCAGTTACCGGTGGCTTTACCTCCTCCACAGGCGCGGGGGGCGCTACTACCACGGGCGGCGGCACCGGAGGCACTACCACAGGGGGCTGCACCTCGACCACAGGCGGTGGCAGGGGCTTTTCCTCCGCAACGACGACCGGGGGCTGCTCGACCTTGGGTGCAGGGGCATCCTCGTCGAGGTCGAAAAAGGTTTCTGTTGCATCTATCGTATCGAAAAAGCTGGCTTTGCGGGCCTCTTCTTCCGCTTTGCGGCGGGCTTCTTCTTCCTGACGGCGGATTTCTTCTTCCTGGCGGCGTGCTTCTTCTTCGGCTTTGCGGCGGGCTTCCGCTTCTTTGACGCGGGCCTCTTCCTCGGCTTTGCGGCGCGCCTCCTCTTCCTGGCGGCGGATTTCATCGGTACGGGACCGGATTTCCTGCTCTACCTCAGCCTGCACGGAGGCCAGGGTACGGCCTGTTAGTTTCTGGAAAAGTTCATCGCGGTAGGTGTCGAAGCTGCGTCCGCTTTTTTCGCTGAACAGATCAACGACCTTTTGCATTTTTACCTCAAACACATCCTTTTCAACCACATCCCCGCCACTTTTTTCATAGTATTTGAGGATGCTGTTGACAATAAAGTCCATATCGGAGAAAAACTGGGCATAGCGGCGATAGAGTTCGAGCGGAATTTTGTCCTTTTGGGTAAAGAAAAATCCTTCGAGTGAGGCAGCGGGGTCCAGAACCAGCTTCAGGTTGTTGTAAACAGCCCGGCGGAGCATCGGCTGAAAGTCTTCGCGCGAGACCTCGATATGGCGGGAAATCTGGTTCTTAAGCGTCTGAATGGTCGCATTGATTTCCGGATGACTCAGGTCAAAATACGGGTGGCTGAGCTTGCTGATCTGCATTTCCCAGACCTGAAAGACCTGAAAAACGAGGAATTTATTGATTTGTGGGTGTTCGGCAAAGTTTTTTAATCCCTCGCCCCCAATCTTTCCCTGCTCGAAATAGTGGCCTTCGGCAAGACGGTCACTGATACGCTGGGCAAGATCGTTGAGCTTTTCTTCGGGTAGGAGGATGGGTTTCATCAGCACAATTTAGGATTAACTACGATTATACGGGTAAACATACGCTTTTTGTCAAGCAAAGTAAATACCGAAAGTAAGTGCTTCGGGTTGTGTGGGTAACGTTTTCGGGATAAAAATATTGTATCTGGTGAAAAGCAAAAAGGAATCACATGGATTTTATTCAAAAAACTGTAATTTAACCTTGTGAATCCAACCCCTATGCTCCTGCTCGTCTGTATGGCGGGCCTCTGGACTTCCTGTAGTCAAACAGACACCCCCGTCGGATGGCAAACCCTCCCGGTGGATAGCCTGTACAATATCAGGTTGCCGGAAACCATGATTCCGGGAGAGGGGATGCATGAGTACGCCAGCCTTCAGTATTACGATCCGCAGAACGACTTTTATGTACTGGGCATCGAAGACCCTAAAACAAACCTGGGTGAAGTGAAGCGTAAACGCCTGAAGCTCAAGGGCTACTACTCATTTGTAGAAAACACTGTTTTTCAGCGGGTGGACAGTTCGGCCCGCGAATCGGAGATGAGCAGCCCTTCCCTGCGGGGGATGGAAATGATGGCAGGCGATTATTACGCCAACAGCCAGACCTGGGGCGGCGTGCCGCTATTTTACCGGATTGCCGTATTCGACCACCCGGACTTCTTTTTTCAGCTTGTGATCTGGACGCCCTACGACAATTCCTGTGAGCGAATGGGCTGGATTGACACCATCACGACCTCCCTGCGCTTTGTCGGAATAGATGAAAGTGATACAACTGCGGTTTCGGGGCGCTGATTTTTGTAGCTTTGCGCCTTTCTTCAACCGTCGTTATGACCCTCAATTCCCTCACCGCCCTGTCTCCCCTCGACGGGAGATACCGCAGCAAGACCGAAGCCCTCGCGGCCTGCTTTTCAGAGTTTGCCCTCATCCGCTACCGGATCTGGGTCGAAATCGAATACCTGATTGCGCTGTTTGAGACAGGTCTGCCGCCATTCCGTCCTCTCACACCGCAGGAAATTACTGCACTGAGGTCTGTTTATCAGGACTTTACGGAAGAACATGCGGCCCATGTCAAGTCAATCGAGCGTGTAACCAACCACGATGTCAAGGCCGTAGAATACTATATAAAGGAGTGCCTGCAAAAACCAGAGTTGGAAGCGCTGCTTATATATAAGGAGTTCATTCACTTTGGACTTACCTCCCAGGACATCAACAACACCGCCACGCCACTGATGCTGCGCGAAGGTCTCCGGACTGTGTATATTCCTCAGGTTCAGAAGATTGTGGCCCGGCTGGAGGCATTTGCAGCCAGTTGGAGAGGCATTCCGATGCTGGCGCACACACATGGGCAGCCTGCCTCTCCGACCACACTCGGCAAGGAAATGGCTGTTTTTGCCGAACGGATCAGCCGCCAGCTCCGCGAACTGGAGTCCCTCCCCTACCCTGCCAAATTTGGCGGCGCTACCGGCAACCTCAATGCCCATTATGCCGCCTACCCCGCCTATGACTGGCACCAGTTTGCCCAGCATTTTGTCGGGAGCAATCTCGGCCTTTCCCGCTCCTGGCCGACCACCCAGATCGAACATTACGATGGATTGGCAGCCATTTTCGACAATATCCGCCGGATTAACAGCATCATTACCGATCTGTGCCAGGATATGTGGCTCTATATCAGCATGGGATACTTCCGGCAGAAGACCAAGACAGGCGAAGTAGGCTCTTCGGCGATGCCACACAAGGTAAATCCCATTGATTTTGAAAATGCCGAAGGGAATTGCGGACTTTCGACCGCCCTGCTCGAATTTATGAGCCGGAAACTGCCCGTATCCCGCCTCCAGCGCGACCTGACCGACTCCACCATCCTGCGGAATGTGGGTGCAGCTGTTGGCTACGCCTTTCTCTCTGCCGAAGCAGCCCTTCGCGGTCTCGACAAGCTGATGGTGAACGAAGCAGCCCTGCGCTCCGATCTCGATGCAAACTGGGCCGTGCTGGCAGAGGCGATACAAACCATTCTGCGGCGGGAAGGATACCCCGAACCCTACGAGGCCCTCAAAGACCTGACCCGGGGCCAGGCAGAGATCACAGCAGACTCGATCCGGGCCTTCATTTCCGGATTGAATGTAGATGCAGCCGTCAAAACCGAGTTGCTGGCGCTCAGCCCTGAAACCTATCTGGGAGACGCGGGGCGGGGGCTGTAAAAGACGGTTTTTGCTTCAAAATTGCTATATTCGCGTATGCAAAAGATTCCTTATGGTATCAGTGATTTTAGTCGTCTGAGTGCAGAGGACTACTACTTCGTTGACCGGACGGATTATATTGCCCATCTTGAAACCCTCGGAGAGCCTTATCTGATTTATCTCCGCCCACGCCGTTTTGGTAAGAGCCTGTTTATCAGCCTGTTGCAGCATTATTACGGGGTAGAATTCCGGGATCAGTTTGTGGACTTATTTGGCCCGTACCATATCGGGAAAAATCCTACGCCCCTGGCAAACAGCTATCTGGTGCTGCGATTTGAATTCAGCCGGATAGATACAACGACAGAAGAATCCACTTTTAAAGACTTTCTCAACAATGTCCGCTCAGGCGTAAGTGACTTTCTGGGAAAGTATCAGGCGTTTTTTCCGGGTCTTAACAAAGAAGAAATCCTGCGTGCTACGGCCCCCAATGAAATGCTGCTCCGGCTATTTGATGCTCATTCCTTAGCGCAGGCTCCTCAGATTTACCTTCTTATAGACGAATACGATCACTTCGCCAATGAACTGGTTTCATTTAATCTGGGACTATTTCGGAATATCGTGAGTAAAAACGGCTTTGTCCGGAAGTTCTACGAAGCAATCAAAGCCGCTACCGGAGAGGGGATTGTGGACCGCCTCTTTGTCACAGGCGTTACGCCGCTGACGATGGACAGCCTGACTTCAGGATTTAATATCGGCAGCAACCTCAGCCGAAACCGCCTTTTTCAGGGGATGATGGGCTTCCGGGAACATGAGGTCAAAGACCTGTTGCGATATATTGGCATTGGCGAGGACAAACTCGCGACAGAGATGCAGCGGATGAAAGACTGGTACAATGGCTATCATTTTTCAAGCGCTCCTTCTGACGGCGGCCTGTACAATCCGGATATGGTCTTGTACTACGCGAAAGAATTTTTGTCCAATGGCGAGTCCCCTGCCGATATGCTCGACACCAATATTGCCTCTGATTATGGCAAAATCCGGCGTTTATTTAGTGTGGGGGGTAAGGAAGAGGAGCGTCTGGGTGTGCTGGAGCGCCTGCTTGGCGATGGGGAAATTTCCACGCCCATGACAGCAGAATTCAGCTTCGAAAAAAACTTTGACACCAGCGATTTTCTCAGCCTGCTATACTACATGGGCATGCTCACGATCAAAGGGATTGATCTCGCAGAGGTGCGTCTGGGCATTCCCAATGCAGTTATCCAGCAGCTCTATTTCCGCTATTTCGCGCAATTGATCCGCGAGCATATAGAAAAACCTGTCCAGTCCATAGAGGTAAATGCGGCTGTACGCGAAATGGCCCGCCAGAACAATCCGCGCCCGCTGATAGAAATTGTTTCTGATGCCCTGCAGCAACTCTCCAACCGCGATTGGATCCAGTTTGATGAAAAGCACGTTAAAATGGTGCTGATCAGCTACTTACATAGCTCGCAGCTCTATTTTATCAAGTCCGAATTTGAGTCTGGACAGAAGTATATAGACGTACTACTGCTGCGCCGCGACCCTTTCCCTGCACCGTATCAGTTTGCTTTTGAACTCAAATACCTCAAGCAAAAAGACGCACACCAGCTTCCGCAGACCATTTCCACAGGCCGGGAGCAGCTTCAGGGCTATCTGCAAAAAGAAGAATTGAGCTCCCTCTCAGACCTGAAAGCCTGGCTGATGGTGTTTATCGGCGGTGAAATAGCTCACCTTGAGGAAGTTAGCACCTAAGCTACTACATCCAGATTTTGCCCGGCGTAGTACCCGGTATCTTTTCCGGTGTGCATTTTCACAAAATAGGTGATCTGCCCGGTGTGATAGGAAACATGCTCCGTCACATGGACCAAAATAGCCACGCCTGACTCCTGAAACCCCTGCACCTCATACATACGCTCCAGGTCTTCCGGGCCAAGGCGATCGAGCAGGGCCGAAAGCTCCCTTTCGAGGGTGTCGAGCAGCGAAAGCAGTTCCGTCCGGGCCACAGGCCCTCTTTCATCAAACTCCGCCTGGCGCTGCCGCGTATCGGGCAGGCCACCCAGGGCAGAGAGCATCCACTGGCGGGCGTTGCCGCAGAGGTGCAGCACCAGATTACCCACGCTGTTGCTTTGCTCATTGGGCCGCCACCAGATCGCGTCGTCTTCAAGCAGAGAGAGGCATTTCCGGATGCGGAAAAAGGACTCCTCTAAGATGCGGCGGCGGACTTCGGAGATCAGAATCTGATACATATTTTATATGGGTTGTTTTTGACTTCGCTACCTTCTATTTTAGCGCCGTCTTTTAGGGAAGAACACATTGTTCACAAAATACAACGTTTCGCAACATGGCAATCAAAGTAGGAATCAACGGTTTCGGGCGTATCGGCAGGTTGGTCTTCCGTGCCCTGGTCAACAATCCGGCGGTTGAGATCATCAAAATCAACGACCTGACCGACAATGCTACGCTGGCACACCTGCTGAAGTACGACTCTGTACATGGCAAATTTAACGGAACAGTTTCTTCTGACAATGAGTCGCTGACCGTAAATGGCAAACGCATCATCGCCAGCGCCGAAAGAAATCCCGATGCCCTGGGCTGGGGAGAGCTGGGCGTAGATGTCGTTGTGGAGTCCACAGGTATCTTCACCGACCGTGCCAAAGCAGGTCTGCACCTGGCCGCCGGTGCTAAAAAGGTGATTATCAGCGCCCCTGCAAAGGGTAGCGTAGATGCGACCATCGTTATCGGGGTAAATGACCACATCATTACACCCGCTATGCAGATTGTATCCAATGCTTCCTGCACCACCAACTGCCTCGCTCCGATGGTAAAAGTGCTGCACGAAACCTTTGGCGTAGTGAAAGGCTATATGACCACCATTCACGCATATACTGCCGACCAGAGCCTCCAGGATGCGCCTCACCGCGACCTGCGCCGTGCCCGTGCAGCCGCTGTGAACATCGTGCCTACCACCACCGGTGCCGCTTCTGCCGTAGGCGAAGTTCTCCCTGACCTCAAAGGAAAACTCGATGGTAATGCGATCCGCGTGCCGGTCCCAGATGGTTCTGTAACCGATTTCACCGCCCTTCTTACCCGCGAAACGACCGTCGCAGAAATCAACGCTGCATTCAAAGCGGCTGCTGAAGGTGCCCTCAAAGGCATCCTGGAGTACTCCGACGAGCCACTGGTGTCTTCCGACATCGTGCGCAATCCTCACTCCTGCATCTTCGACAGCGACCTCACCTCTGCCAATGGCTCTCTGGTGAAAGTCGTAGGCTGGTATGACAACGAATGGGGCTACTCCAACCGCGTTGCAGAACTGATCCTGAAACTGGTCTGATCTTTCTCCGGATATACCGAATATCCCGGGATTTAACGAATATTTAACAACGGTTCGTCAGCAGACGGGCCGTTGTTTTCGTATATTAAAGGGTCAAACAGAACTACTATGCGCGGTATATTTATTCTGCTTCTGCTCCCGCTGCTCCTGGCCGCTCCGGCAAAGGCACAGACTCCTTTTTTCGGGTCAGAAGAACTCTTGGAATTTTCCCTCAGCACAGATCTACGGGCATTTCTGGCCGAGCGCAATGACAGCGCCTCCTATAGAACAGCCCTGCTTACCTGGAATGAAGACGGCGCGCTCCGTAAGCTCGAAGTCGAAATCAAACCGAGGGGAAACTTCCGCATGAAGTCCAATTACTGTACCTTTCCTCCGATCCGGATTAAAGCGAAAGCAGAGACCCAGAACACGCCTTTTGAAGGAATGAGCCGTATGCGGCTGATGACGCCCTGCGCGGAGGATCAGTATGTGCTGCGCGAATACCTGGTGTACCGGATGTATAACATGCTCACAGACACCAGTTTCCGGGTGCGGCTGGCCCGCGTAACCTATGTGGATACCGAAGGGAGCATGTCGCCTGTGCGCAGCTATGCCTTTTTTCTCGAAGACCCCGAAGAGATGGCCGCCCGCCTGGGAGCCACCTATCTCAAAAAACCTTCGGCCACCGACAGCATGGAACGCTCATTTATGCCGCTGCTGCATGGCTTTGAGTGCATGATCGGAAACACCGACTGGAATGTGGAAATCGGCAAAAACATTGCGATGCTTTCTTTTCCCGGAATGCAGCATCTTGTGCCGGTGCCCTACGACTTTGACTGGTCGGAGGCTGTGCATGCACCCTATACAGGGCTGGACGATGAGTTCGACCGCCGCGTGTTCCGCCGTCTGTGCGCCACCCAGGCGGAAATCGAGATTACCTTTGAGCGCTTTAAGCATATCCGCAACCAGCAAAAAAGCCTGCTCAGAGACTTTGTCCTGCTGGAAGAAGAGATGCGCAAAGAGATGGAAGACCTGTTCGACGATTTTTACCGGAAAATCAGCCGGAGCCATACCGCCAAAGAATATGCCGTCTGTCCCTGACGCTTACTGGCGCAGGGTTTTTACATATGCGATCACAGCTTTGATCTCGTCGCCATGATAGACCTTGCCATAGGCGGGCATCGCATTTTTGCCGTAGAGCACCAGCTTGTTCAGTTCTTCGTCCGACAACTTGCTGATGATCAGGTTTTTAGCGCCTGAACCTTGCATATCGCCTTTTTCGCCATGACAAACGATACAGTTGCGGGCGTAAAGGGCTTTGCCATGTGCCAGAATATCATATCCCGGTTCGGAAACTTCACTGACCACTGCGGCTGGAAGCGGGTCTTTGTCCACCCCGATTTTATTGGCTTCGGCCAGGCCATAGGCTGCTACGATCAGCAGGACGGAGAGGCTTGCCAGGAGTTTATTGCTTTTGCGGAATCCAATAATCGCAATGGGAATGCTTGCCAGCACCAGCACAATTTTAATCACCAGCATCACTGTAATTTGCGCAACCATCACCAGAAGTCCGATGCCTGTGAGCAGAAACAGGGCGCTGATCACCATTTCGGGAATACGGGTGATTTTCGTTACCTTCTGCAGTTGCTCCTTGCGGCCTGCCAGTAATAAAACCAGTTTTACCACATAAAGCAGCAGAAACAAAATCACACTCAGGCGATGGGTATGTAACAGTCCGGTGTACATGGGCAAATAAATAAGGGATTATGGGGGTGTAAGGGTCAGTTTCTTCAGGCCAAATATAGAAAAAGAATCGTAACGCGCATGAGCCGTAAAACATTATCCGGCGAGACGGCCCGCCATACCCAAGATCCATATCGCCTGAATCAGTGCAAATACGAGTGCTGCAAAACGAAATTTCCGGTTTTTCAGGATTTCCCGGAGACGGAGGCTGCTCCTGGCCTCAAAAGCCGCAGCCGCCGACAGCATACACAGCGGAATCAGGGGCAGGTGGTAGGTCGGATGCGAAAAAACCAGCAAATAGGGCAAGGCATAGGCGACGATGTACGCGGGCACAGCTTCCGGACCGGGGAGCCTCAGCGTCCAGGCAGCGATTGCCGGACATAAGATCAGGCAAAAGAAAAAAGCATCTGCCAGCAGGAAAAAAATACCCCATAAACGACTGACAGACAACAAATTAGACCCGGCGTATGTATCGAAAGCACAAAACGTAAGCGCACGGCTCAGGCTGCGCAGCAAAAACAAATCCGGCCTCTGGGTGATATGCCGCCGCGCTTCGTATGCCCAGGCGGCCTGCCTTTCGGGGCGGGGCAACGCCAGAATGCTGTCCCTGAGCACATAAAATCCTGTATAGGCAGGATCATCGCGCAGGTCGTGGGAGCCGAGTTGCCAGGTGTGGTAGAGGGGCGTCCAGGGGTTATTGCCTATAAACAGGTTGTAGCCATTGGCTTCATTTACAGGCAAAAGTTTCCCAATTTTTGCATACACCATTGATTGCCAGGGAAATACAATCATTATCCCTCCCAAAACCAGGGCCGGAAGCGCTTTGATCCCCTTCGGAAAATCGTAATAACCCCAGCGTGCCACCATAAAACCGCTCAGCGAAAGGCTCGCGGGCCGGACCAGCAGCGCCAGCCCCGCCATGAGGCCATAGAAAAACGCAGGCCCACGGGTGCGGCTCAGCAGCATTTTCCTGAACATCAGGTACATCGCCAGCAGCAGCAGCGCCGCAGGCAACTGGCTCAGCGGTGCGCAACTGTGATGAATGCAGGAAGGATACAAGGCCCAGACCGCATGCACCCAGGCTGCGGCCCGCCAGAGATTTTCTGTCTCTAATGCCTTCTGTATCAGCCAGGTAGTCAGGGCGTAGATCAGCATCATACCGCCGAAAACCGCATAGGGCGAGGGGCCTGCGACCCACAGAAAAAACCCGGCCAGCAGCGGCAAACCCGGCGGCCAGTAGGTATCGGGCAAATGGCCCTGCGATACCGCCTGCGCCTCGGTATAGTAATAGCCTGCGTCTCCCTGCAGCAGGTAGTCAGGCCCTGTCAGGACCACATAGGCCAGCCGGACCAGCAGCCCCAGGACCAGCCAGGGCAGGTATGAAGGGGCTTTCATGGGGGGAAGATACGAGGATTTTGATGTCGTCTGCGTATGTGATACGCGCCTACGGGTAAGAAGCGTATATGATACGCGCCTACGGCATTAAACCTTTGGCGATTTTGCGCAGAGACTCATTGGGGGCGAGATAGGGAAAATCGGCCCAGTAGCTGTCTTCGTAAGAGGAGGCCACCTCTGTAAATGCCTGATCAATCGTAAACTGGCGCTCTGAGGGGATGGCTTGGGGTGCAGCAATCCGGGTAATGGCCAGTTCGCGGACACCTGATGTGGTACCGGAATGGCCACCGGAGAACCCAGGCTCTTTGGAGTAGATCAGCACCTCCTCGCGGAGGTAAGAAGGCAGCCATGCGCACCGTGGCTTTGTAGAGTTTTTTCCGGAGTTTCCGGTCCTGATCTACCGAAATCACGTAGGTCGGACGGCCATCGCGGTATAAAACCGTGTCGAGCACATACTCATAGAGCTTAAAATGCCGTTCATCGAGGAAATCTTCGGCCATTTTTTCGTCTGTCGGGCCTGTTTTTACCATCTGATGGATCTGACCTGCACCCATATTTATGCGGATGCTCTTAAAATCGCTGGAATCCTTCAAGGTGCGCGCCCTCAGCAGTTCTACCTGCACGGTATTTGCCTCATCGCCCGTCAGGTAGTAGCGGGTTACGGCTTCATTGAGCTGAACATAACGACCATCTTCTGCCAGCAGTTCCCGGAAAAAGCCCTGAAAATTGACCGCGCCGGAGCGGCGGTTTTCGGGCCATGCCGCAATCGCCTGCCGCACCAGATCGAGGGCATCTGTGGGAGTAATCAGTACTTCATCGAGGGTGAGGGTCGCGGGGGTGAGCTGTATTTCGATTTCAGATGAAGTGAGGAGGGTCGCCGGAACCTGCACCACCTGGTATCCGATATAGGAAATGCGGAGGGTATCGCCTGCTACTTCGCTCCTGGGCAGCCAGCGGAAACAGGGCGCAGATCAGGCATGCGGACAGTAACAAACGAAGGCTCATACAAACAGATTAGGGGTGAGGTATGCAAGGAAGACGCCGGGGATGGCAAAAGGGTTGGCAGTGTGCACTGTTTTGTTGAAACTATTTCCGAGTATTGCTGTTATTCTTTACACAAACGCTTTAGGCTGTGGGGCAGATCGCATCACGGGAATCAACCGAACAAACCCTTCTCGACTTGCTGGCCAGGCAGGACGAGGCTGCCATACGCCTGATCTACGAGCAGTATGCAGGTATCTTGTTTAATACCATTCTCCGGATTGTGCGGGATGAAAACAGCGCCCAGGACGTATTTCAGGAGTCTATGCTTCGCATCTGGCGAAAACACGGCACCTACGACCCGGCCAGGGGCAGTTTTTTTACCTGGATGCTCTCCGTGTGCAAACATGCAGCCATTGATATGACCCGCACCGGGGCCTATAAGCGCCGCAACCAGCCCGAGCTTGAAGAAAAGCACATGAGTAAGGCCGAAAACCGCTCAGCTCCGGAGGGCGAAAACAGCCACTTACGCGAAATGATTAACTTGCTCCCCGAAAAACAGAAAACCCTGATAGATATGGCCTATTTCCATGGCTATACCCATGAGGAGATTTCCATTAGCCTCAGCATCCCCCTTGGCACAGTCAAAACCCGCATCCGTTCAGCCCTGATATATCTGAGAAGCCTGTTATGAACGACGATCTGAAAGCATATATCGAGTCGGGCGTGCTGGAGATGTATGCAGGTGGCATGCTCTCTGACGACGAAAACCGCGAAGTGGAGCAGATGGCCGCACGTTATCCGGAAATAAAAGCCGAGATAGACGCCATACGTTCTTCGCTGGTCACCTTTGCGCTTGCCTCCGACGGTCCGCGCCCCCCTTCGCTGGATCAGGTGCTCACACATATCCGCCACGCCGACAGCGGCTCCAGGGTACTGGGATTAGCTCCGGCACCTGCAGGCGCACGCACCAACTGGCTCCTGGCAGCTGTTCTCGCTGCGCTCGCCCTTAGCCTGGGCATGAACTTCTGGCAGCGCTTTGCCCTGAAAAGGCTCGAAATCAACAATGAGCAGTTGCAGGCGCAGTATCAGGAGGTGAA
>RDXT01000139.1 GCA_004292985.1 Bacteroidota bacterium | reverse complement strand
CCGCAATTAAGTATCGAGCAAAGCAGCCAGATGGCCCGCTATATTCTTTCGCTTTCAGGCCGCAAAGACCTGACAGTGAAGCAACCCCTTCGCGGAAGCCAGGCCCTCAGCGGAGACAAAGGCGCGTATTACCTTCACGCCTCTTATACTGATAAAGGAGCAAAAGGCGCAAAACCTCTCACGGCCACCCAGACCCTTGTCCTGCGGCATCCGCGCGTGCAGGCAGAGGATTGCGATCTGATCAAAGGCGGACTTACCTACGATGTGAAAGCCGGACAGGTGCCGGGCATAGATCAGGACCTGAGCATTGTGGTGGGAATCAAAGATTCCTACATCGCATATAAAGGCCTTGACCTCAGCGGTATCGCTTTGGTGGAGGCGCAGGTAGGACTGGTAACCAATGTTACCGGCGGAGGCAGTGTCGAAATACGGCTCGACCGCCCGGACGGAGAACTTATTGGCAGCATCGATGCCAGCCAGAAAATGATCGAAGCGGGATTTGGCCTCAAATCCTCCGCACTCAAGCCCGTGTCAGGCACACACGATCTCTACTTTGTCTTCACAGGCAAAGACACACAAAAGCCCGTGTGCGTACTGGACTGGATATGGTTTAAAAAAGGAAGCGGAATCTGATCAGCGGCGGCGCATCGGCAGGCCGCCTGCCATTCCGCGGGGCAGCTTGCCGCCGGGTGCGTTCTGGTTCATCTTCTTAACCGCCTTTTTCAGGTCAGTAAACTGGTTGAGCAGTTCATTGACCTCGCGCACGGTGCGTCCGCTACCGGCAGCAATGCGTTTGCGGCGGGAACCATCTATCACTTCGGGCTTGCGGCGCTCCTGGGCAGTCATTGACTGGATGATTGCTTCCAGATGCTTAAATGCTTTTTCGTCCACATCCACATCTTTCAGCATCTTGCCCATCCCGGGAATAAAGCCCAGCAGGTCCTTGATGTTACCCATCTTTTTGACCATCTGAAGCTGGGAGAGGAAGTCTTCGAGATCGAGTTCGTTTTTGCGGAGCTTTTTCTGAAGGCGCTCGGACTCTTCCTGGTTAAACTGTGCCTGCGCGCGCTCCACGAGGGTAAGCACGTCGCCCATGCCCAGAATCCGGGAGGCCATACGATCCGGGTAAAACAGGTCGAGGTCTTCGAGTTTTTCACCTGTCGAGATAAACTTGATCGGCTTATCTGCCACCGAAAGAATCGAAATGGCCGCACCGCCGCGTGTATCGCCGTCCATTTTGGTCAGGACAACTCCGTCAAAATTCAGGCGCTCATTAAAGGTCTTGGCAGTGTTGACTGCATCCTGACCCGTCATGGCATCCACCACAAAGAGGGTTTCGGTCGGAGCCACAGCGGCTTTCACCGCCTGGATCTCGATCATCATCTCCTCGTCGATGGCCAGACGACCGGCGGTGTCCACGATCACAAAGTCCTTGCCTTTCTGCTTGGCGTAACGGATACCGTTCAGCGCAATCTCAACCGGATTTTTGGAGCCTTCCTCCTTATATACCTCCACGCCGATCTGCTCGCCCAGCACACTCAGCTGGTTGATAGCCGCAGGACGATATACGTCGCCTGCAATCATCAGCGGGTTTTTGCCTTTACTTTTATAGGATTTGGCCAGCTTGCCGCAGAAGGTGGTTTTACCTGAACCCTGCAAGCCTGAAATCAGGATAATGGTCGGTGGATTGGAGGCCTGGCGCAGGCCCTGGCTCACCCCACCCATGAGTTTGGTCAGCTCGTCATATACAATTTTTACGAGCATCTGACCCGGGCTGACCGCAATCAGGATCTTTTGCCCCAGGGCTTCTTCTTTTACCCGGTCCGTGAATTCTTTGGCTACACGGTAGTTGACGTCGGCATCGAGCAGTGCCCGGCGAACCTCTTTTAAGGTTTCCGCTACGTTAATCTCCGTAATCCGGCCCTGGCCTTTAAGGTTTTTGAGCGCGCGCTCAATATTGACAGAAAGATTCTCAAACATATCTCAGTATCGTAGAAGCCGCAAATTACGAAATTATTTCATTGCACATCACCTTACTACGGTAACGGTTCCATTGCGTTCGTAATTCAGGTTGTTTTCGCCCACACCCGTGATGTGATAGACGTACACACCCTCGGGCACCGGACTGCCTTTGTAGGTGCCGTCCCAGCGGAAATCAGGCTCGTCCGACTCATACACCAGGATGCCCCAGCGGCTGTATATCCGCACATTGAGCGAACGGATTCCGTAATAGCCTACCAGAAATGCCTCATTAATTGCATCTCCATTGGGCGTAAAGCCGGAGGGCACGTGCAGGGTGACATTTTCGAGGCGCACGGTCTGTGTAGCCGTATCGGGGCAGCCGCCGCCGGAATAGGCAATCAGGGTAATGGTGTATTCACCTGCCACCGGATACACCAGGCGGGGAGTCTCTTCGGTACTGGTTCCGCCAAATCCAAAATTCCAGAGGTAGGTACTCGATCCCGTACTCGTATTCACCAGCGTAATCTCCTGGGGAGCAAATCCCTGCACGGGATCCGCGGTAAAGGACGCCACCGGGTAATCGAAACGCACATCTATGGTAATGGTATCCGGAGTGCCTGCACACTGCCCGATATAGGCCGTAGCGATGTAGGTGGTACTTTGGGCCGGGGTGACCCGGATCACAGCCGTGGTATCACCTGTACTCCACACATACGAAGTACCGCCGCTGGCCGTAAGCTCGATCGAGCCGCCCACACAGGTCCGGTTGACTCCGGTAACGGTTGTTACCGGGCGTTCCACCACGCTCACGCGAACCGTATCGGAGTCCTCGCAGCCATTGGCATCGAGTCCGGTTACGATATACGTTGTCGTGTTACGGGGTGATGCGAGCGGATTGGCAATTGCCGAACTTGAGAGGCCGTTGCTGGGGGTCCATTCATAGGAGACGGCTCCCGTTGCCTGAAGCTGGGCGCTTTCTCCGGAACAAATGCTCACATCTGTCCCCGCTGATACCACAGGAAGACGATTTACCCGCACATTGATCGTGTCACGGTCCTGACAACCCAGGGCATCTGTTACCAGCAGGACATAGGAGGTCGTAACGAGCGGCGCGGCTGTCGGATTGGCAATGTTCGGATTGGACAGATTCGTGGCCGGTGACCAGCTAAAGGTAACTCCGCCGCTTCCCTGCAATTGCACGGCATCACCGATACAGAGAGCGACATCGCGTCCGGCGTTGGCATTGGGGGCGGGTTTTACCTCCACCAGAATGTCTTTGGTGCTGATACAACCCGCTGCGCTCACGGCAGTTACGCTATAGGTAGTCGTCTGGAGCGGGGTTGCAATCGGGCTTGCAGACGTGAGACTGCTCAGGGTACCGTTATTCGGAAGCCAGGAGAAACTCACGCCGTTGCTGGTCGTAAGCTGGATGCTTCCGCCGCTACATACAAAGGTGTCTTCCAAAGTAAATACCTCAAACACCTCTATTTTGACCGAATCCTTCCCTTCACATCCGATGGCATTTTCAGCCGTAATGTAAAACCAGGTGGTGGTATCTACATTGGAGGCGACAGGGTTAAATATGGCCGGATTTGAAATCGGCGTGAGCGGGTCAGCTGTCCAGAGATAGGAAACGGCCCCTGGTGCCACTACATTCAGGGGTACTGATCCGCCCCTGCAAATGGTCGTATCTGTGCGGGCAAATATCTGAAAGCTGGTCTGCACCTCCACCGTTACGGTATCGGAGGCTTCGCAGCCATTGCTGTCTGTGATGGTCAGAATGTATGCGGTGGTT